>NZ_JBIKBQ010000068.1:0-21312 GCF_058122085.1 Luteolibacter sp.
TGTCCCAAGGCGAAATACATGCACTCCGGGTTTTCCCGCGGCAGGAATGAAGTGTTTCGGGTATAATCTCCGCCAAAGGTCCCGGCGCACTCGCCCGTCCCCTGCCAGATCACGGGAGTTCCTTCGGTATCCAACAGCCGGGCCAGTCCGCGCGCCTTCGAAACCGGCGCCAGCCCGGTCAAGACCGCCCCTGGCGCCGTGCTGGAAATCTTCAGGCATTCACGGGTCGGCTCGAAAATCCAAGTGCTGGGAGGCTGCACGGTTCTCACCAGCAGGCGGCCGGGAATGCCGCTCTCCGGCGTCCATTGTTTCGTCTCCCCCCGCGACGAGGAGGTGTGCACCACAGGACCGGTGACCTCCGCTTTCCATTGTGGCATCTCCTGCAAGACCCCGTTCGCCTCGAGATTCAGGCGCACTTCGCGCAGGATCGTCCCGAGGCGTTCGTGCTTGATCGTGAGGCGGCCGCGGTCGCCCTGCGTTTCAATGGTCCAGCCCTCGCCTGTGAGGGTGGTCGAACCAGATTCGGCGGCGGGTGCCGCATACGAAACCAGCATCATCATAAACATCAGGCATATCGACTGAATTGCTCTCATTGGTTCTTCTTTTCTTCGTTTTTAGTGTGTTGTGTCTGGCCCACAAGTTTGACCTCGTGGCTGCTAGGAGTTTGCTTTCTGCGGGAGGCCCCTGAAAGAGCCATTGGGTCGGACCGGAGGGCGGGGAAAAGGGGGTTGTTTCGGTTCTGGGATCGGACGCATAAGGGGTCTGGTTGAGGACGCCCATGGCCAGCGAGGTGATGGCGACCCGGGTGTCGGCCGCTTTTTCCAGATAGGTCTTGCGGACATCCGGCAGGCGCAGGTTGTTTTTCTCGTCCCCCCCGCCGAAGCTCACTTGCACTCCATCCAGGCCGATTTCCCTAGCGACGTCGAAGGCTTTCAATTCGCCCCGGCAGTCGATCGACCAGTCGCACGCGCCGATGCGAAACGGCGGCCTGCCACTGGCGGCCATGACCTGCATGGCGGGTGACATCAGCAGGCCTCCGGCCGCTGCGGTTTTGATGAAATCACGTCGTTTGATCATGGGTTCCGGGTGTCTGGGGTGTCGCTTGGATCAACAAATCCGCTCGTACGCAGCGGATACGGCAGGGGTTCGGTTTTCTTTCAGGTAGCGTCGGACCCAGAGTGGACAAGGCCCGCATCGCCGAAATGGAATCGAAAATCGACTCGGCCATCAAGGCTCAGTAGAAGGAGCCGCCATCGAGAATGGCTGGACGAGTTCAACAAGGGCGAAGTGACCATCGCCGGCTGCTAGGGAATTGCTTTTTGGGTGAAGGCCGTTGAAAGAGCCGGTGGCCGGACCGGATGGCGGGGAAAAGGGGGTTGCGCCAATCGTCGCCATCACATGCGTCCACCCGTCGCTGTGCGGCAGTGCGTGCGTGAGCGTGTCACCGCCAACGATGAGTCGCAGCGAGTTGCCGGGATAGGTGTCGAGCAGGAAACCATCTCTGGCGCCCGGGGTGATCTGGTCCAGGATTCGCCCGGCCATGCCCTCGTCGGGACGAACCCACGCTTCGAGCGTAGCGCCGTTCGGGAAATCAAACTTCTGCCCGGACGAGACCGGTAGGCTCGGACGCAGCCATTCGCCGACGATGCCCGGCCCTTTGCCTGGCGCCTCCGGCGCTGCCGCAGCCAGCTTCTTGACTTCCGCCGCCGTCAGCTCGCGATCATACAGCCGCACGGCGGCCATTTGGCCGAGAAAGGCGTTCCCGCCTGCCTGATCCGCGCCGATGCGGAGCGGAAGCGAGTTGGCCGGTATTTGGGCGGACAACGGCAGCCACGCGAGCAACAGCCACGCGCCCAGTGAGAGGGTTATGTTCTTCATGTCAGAGTCGAGTCGATTTCACTGTCTTCAGTTCGCCATTGAAGCTTACCGTGACCGGGCGGGGCGAGGGGGAGCCGATGTGGTAATGAGTGACCTGGCTGTTCTTCCGTTCGATGTGCACCGTGAAGCCGCCGCGCGCGCGCAGGCCCTTGACGCTGCCCCTTGGCCACGCCGAGGTGAGGGTGTTGTTCTCCGCAGTGATCTTGCCCTTGTGCATATCCGTCAGAGTCACGGTGTCGCCGGCTTTTCCACTAACAACTTTGCGAGAAGCGGTTCCATGGCTTGCGCCCTGGCCTCCGCGCCCGCAGCATTGGGATGGATCATATCCGGCATCAGCTCTGTGTTGATCGAGCCATCCGAACGCAGGAACACCTGGCCCACATCGAGCCAGAAGACTTGCTTGCCATCGGCCAGGCGGGCGGTCAGCTCATTGGCTCGGCGGTTGGCGGCAATGCCTTTTGCGGAGCGGTTAAAATTGCGGTTGTAGGGGGTGCGGTCATCCGGCCCGCCACTGGGGAGAATCGCCAGGATGAGGATCTTGGTGGTGGGATGGCGCTGTTTGATGAGATCCACGATGGCCTTGGTTCCGGCGAATACCTGCTCGCCAGTGTGGACCCTCGGGTAATGTTGGTCGTTGGTGTTGTTAGTGCCGATGAGCAGGGTGATGACTTTGGGCGATTTGGCGAAATCGAGTTCGCCATTCTGCAGATTCCACAGGATATTTTCGGTGCGATAACCTGAATATCCCAGGTTGATGGCATGGCGCCGGGCGTAGTGTTTGTCCCAAACGGCCTGGAGCGGCTCCCACTCCCCGGCCCCTCCCTCACCCACGCACTGCGTGATGGAATCCCCAATCATGGCCAGCTCAAAATCCCCGGCTTTGATGGCCGCCACTTTTTGATCGTGCCGGTCATTGGGCGTCGGCTTTGGAAAATCGGCATCGTCGAGTTTGGGGGCGACTGCCGCCGGTCCGGTGGTTGGGGGGGAGGATGGCGTTTCCCTGGCGCAAACGTTCCATGCGGCCAGAGCGGCGATTGTGATAAACAGGCTAAATTTCATGGTTTGAGAAGTGAGTGATTTGATTGCTAGGAAATTGCTTTCCCGGTGAAGGCCGTTGAAAGAGCCGGTGGCCGGACCGGATGGCGGGGAAAAGGGGGTTGGCTAGGAAATTGCTTTCATTGCTAGGAAATTGCTTTCCCGGTGAAGGCCGTTGAAAGAGCCGGTGGCCGGACCGGATGGCGGGGAAAAGGGGGTTGCGGGGGAAAAGGGGCCAAAAGGCCGGAACAATTGGCGAACCGAGTCAAGCCCAAGGCTCCAAAGTTCGAATTTGGGCAAGGGACAGTGGTTTGCGGCCGGATTCATGGTGAAATTCTACACGCCAAAAAACAGCCATCCGGTCCGCTTTGCCAAGGAATTTCGTTGAAAAATTCTTGCAGCGGCGATTTTGAGGCGGCGGACACCTTCGAGGTCAGGTGTATTCGAGAACCAAGATGCGGCCATCATCGAGCGGGACTTCGGGAGCTTTCCATGTTGAAGTTTGATCGAACCTGTCTGGGTCGGGTTCTGATGGTTTCCGGGGTTGGTTGAACCAGTCGAGGTCCGGTTCGTCGTCGGGGATCCATTCCTTGATCGCCTGCCAGGGTGGCTCGATAGGCTTCATGGTCTCGATGTCAAAAGGCGGAGGTGGCGGGCGTGGATGCTTGATGATTCCCCTCAGTGATTTTGACTGAGCTAAAAAAATCAAACACCCGCCGGATCACGCGGACCCGGCGGGCGTTGGTTTCAGGTTCAGGCGGCTCGCAAAGCGTCGGCAGTTGTCATCCCCGGCAGCCACGCCATGCACTCGTTCTTGAACTGGCACCACGAGCACTGCATCCCGGGTTGCGGGTGGTAGCGGCTGTTGGCGATGCCTTCGACAGCGGTTTCCAACAGGGCGACGACCCGTTGCTTGCGGCGGGCGTCGGCGGGCGGACTGGTCACCCGGATGGTCTGCGGCTTCTTGGTTTTCACCAGGAACACCAGATCGAGCGAGGGCGGGGTTTCGCCGGTGGCGGCTTCCATCAGCAGTTGGTAACTGACGAGCTGGATTTCGTGGTCGAACGCAGCGTTTGCCTCATCAGGCTTGGCGGCGGCGGATTTGAAATCGACTGGCGTGAAGTTGCCTTCGACCAGGTCCATCGCTCCCGTCAACGGCACTGACAGCCCCGCGATGTCCTCCTTCAGCATCACCTCGACGGCGCGTGGCTTTTCCTTCATCGCTTCCGGGGAGTCGAGGTAGGCTGCGACCACGCGCAGGCCGTCCTGGCGGCATTTCTCGCGTTCGGCTGCGTCGTCGAAGTTGACGGGGCCTTCGTCGCATTCGAGGCGGAGGAAGGCGAGTTCGTAGGCGTTGGCGATGGTTTCCGGCGAGTCGTCGCCACCCCGCCAGCGGGCGAGGTGGAATGCTTGCAGGGCGGCATGCACCGCCTTGCCGAGGTGGAGCGCGGCGGGCGTCGATTTCCGGATGCAGGCGACCCGCTCGAAGTAGAACTTGAGCGAGCACGCCAGATAGGCTTTCGCCGCCGTCGGGCTGATGTGGTCCGGCAGGCATTGCGCCCACGGGGTGAGCCCGGTGGCGAATGGCGGATCGGTGACGCTGGCGATCATGCGGCGTCCCTCCTTCCGTGGGCTCCGCTGTAGGCGGAACCGTTGCGGCGGCTGCCGTTGCCTTGGTGCTTTGACCCGCCGTGGGTGTCGAGCAATTCGTCGATGAGTCCGGAGGCCTCCACTTTATTGAGGATGCGGACGCCCTTGCCGAAGCGTTCGATGGCGAGGGCTTCGACGTCGGCTTTGTCGATCTGGTGTTCTTCGACGAGTTTGAGAACCAGGTCCTTCTGCTTGTCGGAGCATTTCCAGGCGGGACCACGCTGCCACTGGGTGACGTTGGCGGGTTCGCCCGGATCACGCTGGGAGACGTTGCTGGCGGCTGGAGGGTCCATGCCGTAATCGGCGGGCGGGACGAAGCCGGTGTGGAGGATTTGCTCGTCCACGGTGGCTTGGAGACGTTGATAGAGACGCTCGGATTCGGCGGCGACGTCGTCGGTGGTCACCAGCTCCGTTTCAACGGAGACGGAGAATTGGTGGGACGAGTAGCCGGGAAGTCCGAGGCGCTTCGAGTAATTTGCGATCAGCTTGATGGCCATGATGGTAATTGGTTGGGCTGGTTGTTGGTTGTTGGTTGGTAGAAACGGAAAAGCCCGGTGGGGTGCCGGGCTTTTCCATCGATGGGGTGACTCGCTGACGGATCAGCGGAGTGCTTTGTAAATCAGGGTGAACGCGACGGCACCGATGAGCATCGGCAGCCAGAAGTCGGAGAAGATCGAGCAGCACAGGGCGACGATCGAAAGCCAAGCGAAGCCCTTGATGAAGAACAACGGATTCATGGGGATGGTGTAAGGCGAGGGTTCAGCCGAGCATGCGCCCGAGGACCACGACGACCGCCGCGCCAAGCATGGCGAAGCCGATCACTTTCAAGCCGTCGCCCACGGGCGCGGTGTCAGTGACGGCGACCGTCGGTGGCGGTGGCGGTTTGGAAGGCGCTTCCGAGCAGGAGCCCAGCGCCATGAAACAGCCGGCCGCGGGGAGCAGCAGGAGGGATTTAATGGGGCGTCTTCTAGGTCCGCTGGATGGCGGATGATTTTGGATGAAACGGAACATGGGATGGATGGGATTGGAGTTTGAAATGACGGTTCCGGGATCATGCGGTGGCAAAGCGCCGCTCGCCCATCTGGCCGAAGCTCGAACGGTTGCGATTGCGCGAGGGGCCGGCGTTTTGAATTTCGACGATGTCGCCGTTGCGGAGTAGCATGGCGGCGAGGGCGGCACCGCACAGCAGGGGTAGCAAGGCCTTGGAAAAGACCAGGGCGCTTAAAGCTCCGATGGAGATCCATGCGAAGATCTTGAGGAGCTGCCTCGGGTTCATGGGGGTGAGGGGTGAGAGTTGGTTTCTGACGGAACGGATCATGATGGTGTGTGGGATTGGTTTGATGGAGGCGGGTGGAAACGAAGAAGCCCGGCGGATGGCCGGGCTTCTCGCGGGGATGACAGTTCTAGCCAAAGCGGCTGTGTCAGAATTTTATGACACGGAGGGTGGGGGAATTGCGGGGTGAGACACCATTGGCGTTCCTACTTCGGAAAATCGCACCGATCCCGCTTACCTCTTCGCTCCCGCTCAGGCGGCCGCTGGCATCACGGTAGGTGGTGCGGGACGAGGCTCCCGTGGTGGGCTGGGTGCTTGCCGTGCCGGTGATTCGGCCGCTGGCATCCCGATAGTTGGTTTGCGCGCTGCCGCCGGCATTCGGTCTGGTGGTGGCGGTGCCGATGATCCGGCCCGAGGCGTCCCGCGTGGTGGCTTGCACGGTGCCGCCCGCGCTTTTCTGGCGGTCGATGGTCTGGACGATCCGTCCGGACGCGTCGCGGACCACCTCCCGGCAGGTCTGGGCAGCGAGCACGGAGGCCAGGGCGAACGAGAGCAGGGGAGGGAGGAGGAGTGTCTTCATGAGGGTGAAACGTAAGCCGGGGGAGTTCATTCGAGCAGAATTTTGAAATTCATCCCGCTTCCTCCATCCAAAATCCATCATCTAAAAAATCCAAAAAATCTTTCACCCGCCTCCGCTATTTGTCCCGCCCCCGGGGGTAAAAGCTGAGGTTCTGAAATGCTGGAAACGCCGGAATTCAGCCCTGCACCACTCCACCCATCCGAATGAAACCTCCCGACACGCGCCTCAATTACGACCAGCTCCAGACCGGGGTGGCCGCGGCTAACCGGCATTTCGCGCTGATCCGCAAGAAATACCCGGCGCTCAAGATGTATCTGGTCCTGTCGCTGCCGTCAGGGCAGACCCGGATCGGCAGCTCGCCGGAGGAGATTCTCAAGGAGTTTCCCGCCTTGGTGGTGAACGATGCCGCCAAGGCCCTGATCCTCGATTTCCTCAAAACGCCGGAGCCCAAAGACCCCTCCGACGCCGAAAAGGAGCGGTTGAAGGACCAGTTCGCAAACCTCGCGGACGAACTCGGCTACGACGGGAATTGCCAGGTCGAGGTCCGCTTCGACGCGTTCGAATACGAATTGCTCTGGCAGCTTCAATCCGACGAGCTGGTGGACCGCGTCCTCACGCCCCAGACCCGGGCCTCCATCCGGATCGTCTTGGGCACCACTTCCCGGTTTGCCGGATAACCCGCCAAAACCTCCCATGGAAACCTTCTCACCCTGCGATCGCGTCGTCGCCATCAACACCGACCTGTCCGGCCCCAGTCACAAGCGCTTCGGGCACTGGCGGAAGGCGATGATTTTGGATTTGGAGAGGTTCCGCATGTGAGGGTGGGAATAAGGTGGGATCGCGAGAGAATCCGTCGTGATTGAATCAAGGAATCCGGAATTCCTATCCAATGTCGTCCGTGATTGAAACCCTTGCTTGCTATCGCTCACGAAATGGCTATTTATGACGAATAAGATATGCCCCAATCGCTCAAACCTTGGAACTGGCAGCTGCCCGAGTGGCCGGACTTCCTTTATGACGAAGTCCGTCTCCGTTCGATGGAGGCGGAGTTTCTGCGTCGTTCCGGGGTGCATGTGGGGGCGTTTTCCCATTTGGATCCGCAGGAACAGGAATCGCTGAAGGCCGAGATGCTCAGCGACGAAGCTTTGCTGACTTCGAAGATCGAGGGTGAATTGTTGAACCGCGACAGCCTGCAATCCTCGATCCGCCGGCTTTTTGGTCTGACCAGCGATGGCCGGAAAGCCAGCCCTGCGGAAACGGGGATTTCGGAGTTGCAGGTGGATGTGTATCGGAATTTCGCCGGGCCACTAACGGATGAGAAGTTGTTCGAGTGGCACCGCCTGGTGGTGCGGGGGCGGCAGGATTTGCATAAGATCGGAGCTTATCGGCAACATTCGGGACCGATGGTGATTGCCTCGGGTCCGGTGCATGATCCGGTGATCCACTTCGAAGCGCCGCCCTCGCGTCAGGTGCCTGGGGAAATGAAGCGGTTCATCCAGTGGTTCAATCGTCCGGTCGAGCCTTTGGCCGAGTTGGCGCGGGCAGGCATCGCCCACTTGTGGTTTGAATCCATCCATCCATTCGAAGACGGCAATGGAAGGATCGGGCGGGCCATCGCGGAAATGGCCCTCTCACAGGCCTTCGGCCAGCCGACGTTGATCGCTCTATCCATCGTGTTGGAAAAGCATCGTAAACGGTATGATGAGGAGCTGGGACTGGCGAGTCGGGCCATTGAAATCACCCGCTGGCTGGAGTTTTTCGGATCAATGGTATTGGAGGCCCAGGAGCAGGGTCTCCGGCGGATCGGGTTCCTGGTGGAGAAGGCGAAATTTTTCGAGCGATACCGCGGGCAGTTGAATGAACGTCAGGAAAAAGTGCTGCTGCGGATGTTTCGTGAGGGCGTCGATGGCTTCAAAGGCGGGCTGAGTTCGAACAACCATATCAGCATCACCGGTTGTTCCCCGGCCACCGCGACGCGGGATCTGGCAAGGTTGGTGGAACTGGGCGCGATGGTTCGCACGGGTGAATTGAAGAACTCCCGGTATTTCCTGAAGTTGGAGTGAGCGTGGCTTTGCTTGCACGGTCTTGCAGGAACAGCATTTCCCTCAGGCTCCATTTCCGCCAAATTCACGCAAAGAGCCAAAGTTGACTCTTCGATCCGCATCCGGCGCGGATCCGAAGGATGAGCGGTCCAGATCACACGCGTATCTGTCTCCTCAAATTCCATGAACGGTAAATGATCGACGACGTTTTTCCGCACTCCTGAAAAAAACTTAAAATTTCTCTACCCACCCCCGCTATTTGTCCCACCCCACCTGCTACGGTGGGCGCATGACTGAATCCACGCACTCGAATACCCCGCTTCACCCTGCGATCACCGGACTGCTTTCATCCCTCAGGCTGGGGGAACCACAGGTCCACCAAGGCATCGGCCTCTGGCCGGTGTTTGCCGAAATCCGGCCCGAGCCGGCTTACATCACGCTGGTCGAGGCGCTGTCCCTGGACGGCTTCAAGATCACGGAAGTCAGCGAGGGCGGCTCGGTGCCGAGCCTGCGGGTGATCAACGAGACGCCGCAGCACGTGCTGCTCTTCGATGGCGAGGAGCTCAAGGGTGCCAAGCAGAACCGGATCCTCAACACCACCATCCTGATCGCCGCCGGGTCGGCGCTCGATGTGCCGGTGAGCTGCACCGAACGGGGACGCTGGTCCTATCAATCGGCCGAGTTCAGCTCCAGCGGCAGTCTGGCCCACGCCGAACTGCGCAAGCACAAGGCCGCCGCCGTGGCCTGTTCGCTGGAGGTTCATGCGTCGCACGTTTCCGACCAAGGCGCGGTCTGGTCAGAAATCGAGCAACTCCACCTGGCGGCCAAGAGCGATGTCAGCTCGAAGACCCGCGCGATGAAGGACGCCTATGACGGACGTCAGCGCGAAATCGACGAGTTCACCCGCGGCATTCCCCTCCACGACGGTCAATGCGGGCTGCTGGCCGTGATTGGCGACCGCGTGGAGGGAATCGACGTTCTATCGAGACCGGAGGCGCATGCGAAACTGCACCGGCGTCTGGTTGAAAGTCACGCGATGGATTTCCTGGTTAGAAAGCAGGGCGTGTCCCGCAAGCCGCTGGATGTGGCAGCTCCCGCACGTTTTCTCGCAGAAGCGTCCAAGGCGGAGGAATCCGTTCATGCCACACCGGGACTCGGCAGCGACCACCGGCTGCGATTCCGCTGGGGACATGGTGCCGCGTTGCAGGTTGGAGACACGATCGTCCACCTCGCGTTGTTCGGAGGAGCCGGACTTGGCCAGGGTCATCATCCGTCAGAGCCGCCTCTCCGCCGCCGTCAACGCTAGTCGGTCGAGCCGTTGAAAATTTGCAGGCGGTCCTTGATGAATCATCTCCCCCCCGATGGTCCGCTCCGGGCCGCCTGCTTCAATCATCCCCTGTTTTTCCTATCCGAACCCCCTCAACTTTCATCCTCATGTCCAAACCAAAAACCAACAAGTCCGCCCGCATTGCCTCGCCGCTCGTCACCCTGCTCAGGGAACTCGTCGTCCCCGTGTTCGAAGAACACTCCACCCCGGCCGATGACGCGCCGGAGTTCGAACTGATCGAACCGGAATCCGGCGAGCATCCGTTCGTGCGCGGCCATATGGGCGATGGCCGACTCGTCCACGTTCAGGCGGTGCCGCATGATGACGTGCGGACGGTCCTGCGGATTAGCCTTCTCACCGGCTATTTCATCGACAGCTCCTCAGGTCCGGCCCTCCTTGTCGGCAACCTTTTGGAGCTCACACCCTTCCATGTCCGTGCCGACTTCCAGCTTGGGTATCACGGACGGATGAGCGTGGGTTGCGACCTCATGGTGCGCGACGACGACGCCGCGGTCGTGCGCCTCCGGCTCGGCGAGTTGTTGCAGCTGGCGCATGACTTCGAGTGGTTCTTCCCGCTTCGCATGCCGACCCGCTTGACCTGGCAGGAGGTCGCCGGCCTCGAAATCGACTGGGAGGATCTCCCCCACAATGACCTCGCCGGGTTTCTTGACGAGGGGCTGAAAGTGCCGCCGGCCGAGCGCACGCCACTGACCCTGCTGCGACTCGCCCAAGGACTGGGACGCTGGCAGGATGTGCTGCAGCTGTTGCGCGAACACCCGGACGACTTTCCACGCAAGGAGTGGGCCCCGCTGAAATGCATGGCCTGCCGCCTGCTCCGCCGTTGGCTGCCCGCCATCCGCGCCGCCAAGGAAGGCGGCATCCGCAACGGTCGCTATCCCGGCGGGAGGTGGCTCAGTCCGTCCTATCTGCTCGCGCTGATCGAGGGCGGTGACGACATCGAGGCGCTACGGATCCTGGGGAAACCCGCTGATGGAGAACCGGGCTACTACCCATGGTTGCGCGGCTTGGCCCTGCACCACGCCGGCGACTTCGAACAGGCGTCCAAGTCGTTTGCCTCCTACTTCGCGCATTGGCCGGGCGACGTGCTGGGTGTCGCTGCCACCAACGAGATCGCGCCGGAAGATGAATGAATCCGCCTCGTGCCCCTTCAGGAAATAGCCAAACCGCCGGATTCCCTCCTGCGATTCCCCTGAAACCTCAAACCACTCCCCGCCATGGCCTTTTTTACCCGATTCAAAAAACAGAAGCCGGAAATGGACGACTGCGAACACCTCTCAACCCTCGGCGATGATCCGGATGCCTGGATCGGTCTCGACGACGATGAACTGAAACAGGTCCTTTCCGTGAAGTTCATCGAGTATGGCGCGACCCAGGACGGCTCGCGGATCGCCAGGCTGTTCGCGCTCTATCGATACTCGATGCAACGCCTCGACGTGGACGAGCGCCGGACAATGCTCACCGAGTTCAGCGAAATGATCGAGCGGCACGAAGGGCTGGGCCACATGGGCCTGATGATGTTTCTGGCCGCCGACACGGATCCCGGCATCCGCTCGTCCGCCGCGCTAAGCCTGTCGGTGCTGTTTGATCCCGACGACGGGGACGAACTCGCCGGACCGCGCTTCGTGATCAATACGCTCGTCAACCACGATGGCGGCGCGCCAGGGCAAGGCGCGGCCTTGGGCGGCGTCCTGCTGCTAGGCGACAAGCGGATCATGCCGCTGCTCGCGGAGGTGTGGGACGAATTGTCCGAGGAGGCGCAGCTGGAAATGACCGCCGCCAAATCCGGGTTTGTCAGCGAGGGAGTGGTCGAGTTCTGGCTCGACCGCCTGGAAGCGGGATGCAGCGAGGCGGTTTTCGGCTCGGCGGTCGCGGCCATCGCCAAGATGCCCGTCAACGCCCAGCTCCCCTGCGTGCTGGATATGGAACGCCTGCTGCCCGCCTACGCCGGCGGCGAACCGATGAAACTGCTGCGCCGGACCCCGTTCGCCGACTATCTGGACAAAATCCGCCCGCGCCTGAAGGCGCTGGAGCAAAAGGAATCGAAGCCCAAGGTCATTCCCCGCATTTTTCAGTTCTGGAAGGAGCCCGAAGCCTTCCGGGGAATGGTCGGTTGAAAATCTGACTTCATCCGCACATTTCCGCTTCTCTCCCTGTCAGATTTCCATCAGGTATTTCCAATAGCGCCACACCCGTTTCATCACCCTCTTCATGAGCCTTCGCATTTTCCACACCGCCGACAACCACATCGGCCTTTCCTTCAACCAATATCCGGAAGCCCGGGAACGCCTGATCGAGGAGCGCTTCGCCTCGCTCGAACGGATGGTCACCACCGCCAACGACCGCGCCGCCCACTTCTTCGTGGTCGCGGGCGACCTGTTCGACAAAACCACCGTCACCAAGGCCCAGATCGAGCGGGCGGTGACCATCCTCGGAAAATTCGAGGGCGAGGCAGCCCTTGTCCTCGCCGGCAACCACGATTTCAGCGAGGGACCGGATAGCAAGCTCTGGAGGCTATTCCGCACCGCAGCAGAAGGCAGCCGCGTGCTGGCCCTGACAGAACCGGGCATCACGGACTTCGAAAGCGACGACTATCGGGTCCGTTTCCACGCCTGCCCCTGCCCCAGCAAACACGGCAAGGATCACACCATCGGCTGGGTGGCGGACGCGGAAAAACCGCCCGGCATGCTCCACATCGGCATCGCCCACGGCAATGTCGAGGGCCTCGGGCTGGATGCCGACCAACGCTATTTCAACATGGCCGACAGCGACTTCCGCAACGCCGGCCTCCACACCTGGCTGCTCGGGCACATCCACGTTCCCGCCCCCGCGCCCGGCACCACCGGCAAGCAGCTCTATTTCATGCCCGGCATCCACACGCCGGACTCGGTGAAATGCAGCCACCCCGGCCACGCCTGGTGGATCGAGATGGACGCCAATGGCACCTGCCGCCACGAGCAACTCACGACTGGTGCCATCCGTTTCGTCCGGATGAACCCTGATCTACACCACGCCAACGACATCCGCGAGCTGCGGGCGAAGTGCGAATCCCTGGACGCGCCCAACACCATCCTCGACCTCCAACTCGCCGGCCGCCTGCGCGAAGAGGAAATCGCCGAACTCAATGCCATGCTGGGCACCATCAGCCCGGCGTTCCTGAATTTCTCGCAGGACCGGGACATCGCCTCGGTGCTGGACGCCGCCGCCATTTCAAAGCGATTCCCCGAAGGCACCCTGCCAAGCGCACTCCTGCAAGCGCTTCTATCCGACGACGCCCACCCCGGCGATGCGCACCTCGCCTTGGACATCATCGAATCCCTCCAGAAATCATGAAACTCCTCTCGATCCGCCTCCATCCCTTCGGCGGCACCGCCAACCGCACCTGCACGCTCCAAGACGGCATCAATGTCTTGGAAGGCCCCAACGAGTTCGGCAAAAGCACCTTGAGCAACGCCCTCTGGCACGCGCTCTTCACCCCCACCAACCTGACTCCGGTCAATCTGCGGAACACCATGGGCCGCTGGTATCCCAAGCCCGGCGGTGACCACGCGCGGATCACCATCCAGTTTCAGGCCGATGGCCAAATCTGGACTCTCCAGAAAACCTGGGGTGCCGGAGCCGTCTCCAGCCTTCAGGCGGATGGCTCCGCCGGCATCGCCGATCCCGCCAAAGTCCAGGCCCAGCTCAACACCTTGTTGAAACGCAACGAAGCCACCTGGCGGCACGTGCTGTTCACCGGTCAGGCGCAACTCGCCGCCACCATGGAGCAACTGCGGGCCAATGCCGGAAAAGTGGACGACGTCCAATCCCTCCTCGCCGGTTCGGCCGCGATCCCCGGCGACATTCCACCGGACAAACTCACCGCCGCCCTTGAGGCCCGCATCAATCAGCACTTCGGCCGTTGGGACATCGCCAGCCATGGCCCGGAAAGAGGCCGCGGCATCGACAATCCCTGGGCGAATGGTGTCGGCCCCCTGTTGAATGCCTGGTATGCCATGGCGAGAATCCGCCGCTCCCTGGACGAGGTCGTCCAGCACGAGCAGGCCGTGGATGACATCAACGCACAAATCCACCGCATCGCCGGCGACATGTCCGCCGATGAAGAATTCGTCCGCACCGGCCGCGTCCTCCGCGATGGCTTGGGCAGACGCGCCGGTCTGGAGGAACGATGCCAACGCCTCACCGGCGAACTGCGACTCCTGAGGGAAATCATGATTGCCTGGCCCGGTGCCGCCCAAGTGATCCAGGCCAAGGAAACCGAACTCGACGGCGTCACCAACGACCTCGAATCCGTCGAGGCCGAACTCAAGAACGCCCGGAAACGTGCACAAGCCGAACAACTGCGGGTGGCCCACGGCCTCCTCACCCAAGCCAAGGAAGAATGGCAACGGGCCGCCTCCCATCTCGCGGAGTCCAAAACCATCGCCCCCGAGCTGCTGGCCGAACTGAAACGCCTGGAGCCGGAAATCGAACGCCTGCGCATCCAGATCGCCGCCCAAAAACTCACCGCCAAGTTAGAGGGCGCCGCCGCCTGCTCCGTGACCGTGCAGCGCGGCACCGGAGAACCGGAGATCATCACCCTCTCACCATCCGCCGCCTGGGAAAGCCAGGCCGACGGCATCTTCCGCCTGGAGTTCCACGACCTCAAACTCAGCGTCGAGAGCGGCACCGGCGATGTGAACGCGCTTTTCACCGCTCTCGAAACCGCCCGCAACCGTCACACGGAAATCCTCCAAACCCTCGGCCACGAAACCCTCGCCGCCGCCCAACTGGCGGACGCCACCCATCAAAAGCGCGTCACCGAGGAGAGCAACCAGAAAGGCCTCTACCGCGCCGCCTTGCAGGGGCGCAGCGAGGAAGATTGGGCCGCAGACATGGCCGCCCTCGCAGACCTTCCCGAGACCCGCTCCGTCGAAGTGCTCGAAAACGAGAAAACCCGCCTGCTAGGCCGCAAGGCGGCGCTGGATTTGGAGATCCGCCAAGAGCGCGAAAAGATCGAAAGGTGGACGAGGGATCATCTGGAGCTCGATTCACTCACCGACAAGATCCTCACCCAAACCGCCGAGTCCAACCAAGCCAGACAAGACCTCGCCGGCCTCCCCGAGCTGCCGGAAGGATTCGCCTCCATCCCCGCATACCTCGAACTGCTTAGCCAGAAAGAAACCGCCCGCGAGCAGCGGGACCAGCGCCTCAAGGATTTGAAAATCGAGCAAGGCCGACTCACCGGAGCCGCGCCCGCCAACACCGCCGAAGAACTCCGCGCCGATCTGGAAATCAAACAACGCGAATTCGAGCGCCAGCAAGCCGACGGCCAGGCCCTGCTGCGCATCCGGGCGAAAATACAAAACGTCATCGCCGACCGCGGCACCGACGATCCCATGCAGGGTCTCACCACCGCCGTTTCCAACCATTTCAAAAACCTCACCGGCGGCCGCTATCAGGAAGTCACCTTGGACGGCACCGCCCCCACCCGGGTCGCCGGCGCTCTCACTCTCGACACCACCCTGCTCTCCCAAGGGACCCTCGGCTCGCTCGCCCTCGCCACGCGCCTGGCACTCTCCGAACTCTACATCAAGGGCATGGACGGCTTCTTCCTCCTCGACGACCCCTTCACCGACATGGACACCACCCGCCGCGCCGCCGCCATCCAGGCCATCGGAACCTTCGCGGAAAACCACCAAGTCCTCTTCTTCACCTGCCACCCCGATCACGCCGGGGAACTCCAGAATCTTGCGGGCGCTAAAAACCTCGATGTGCGGGAATAACCAGCGCCGACAGTGTTGCTGACGGCCCTTTATTATTTCTGCTTCCACCCTACCAGATTTTCCGCTTTTCTGATTAAGTCCCAGTGCTTTGGCGCAATCATCCCAAATTTAGCAGCGGAAATCCTGGTGCCAGCTCGACAAATAATCTGCGGTCCCACAGCCAACCAGAGCGAAGAGCGGGCCCTTGAGCGGCTAAAAAGCATCCTTAGTGGTGATTGGGTGCTTTTGTCAAACCTGTCGCTCATTACCGGTCAAGACCGACAACCCAGTGAAATCGACGTTATTGCCGTTGGCCCCCCAGGCGTTCTCGTGATTGAGGTGAAGCATTGGGACGCAGCTTGGGTGCGAGATAATCCTGAAAGGGGCAGAAGATGAGGCCCGTATTCTAAAGTCCAAGACGGAACGTGTTGGCTCACTTCTTCGCCGGGAATTGTCAGGCCTCAGACTCTATGCTCAAGAGCCTCCATTTTAACGTTTTAACCCAAAAAAATCCGCTTCCCGAACCAATCGAAATCCAGCAAGCAGATGTCAGCTTGACCACACCCGCCGCCCCTTTCCCAACCGAGATGTCACCGATGATTTTTGTCACCCGCTGCCTGCCGCTTTTCGCGGGCATGGCCTGCTGCGCTTCGGCGGAAACGGTCAGCTTCAACCGCGAGATCCGGCCCATCCTTTCCGACAACTGCTATGCCTGCCACGGCTTCGATCCCAAGACCCGCGAGGCGGGCTTGCGGCTCGACACCTTCGAGGGGGCCACGGCGGACAACGGCGGCGTGACCGCCATCGTGCCCGGCGATGTGGAAAAATCCGCCCTCTGGCATCGCATCCACAGCACCGATCCGGACGAGGTGATGCCGCCGCCGAAAACGCACAAGACGATTTCCGCCGAACAAAAAGCGAAGCTGCGGAAATGGATCGAGCAGGGCGCGCCCTATGAGAGGCATTGGTCCCTCGTGCCGCCCGCCGCAGCCGCGATCCCGGCGGTGAAACAGACCGAGTGGCCGCGCAATCCCATCGACCATTTCGTGCTCGCCCAACTGGAGGAGAAGGGACTCAAACCCTCGCCCGAGGCGGTGAAGGAATCGTTGATCCGCCGCGTGACCCTCGACCTAAGCGGCCTGCCGCCGACCCTGCCGGAGATCGACGCCTTTCTCGCCGACACCTCGCCGGACGCCTACGAAAAAGTGGTGGATCGCCTGCTGGCCTCGCCGCACTACGGCGAGCGGATGGCGGTGGATTGGCTGGATGCAGCGCGCTACGCGGACACGAACGGATTCCAAGTCGATCGCGACCGCGAAATCTGGGCGTGGCGCGACTGGGTGATCGGCGCTTTCAACCGTAATCTGCCATTCGACCAATTCACCATCGAACAGCTCGCCGGCGACCTCTTGCCAAATCCGACGTTGGACCAGCTCATCGCCACGGGCTTCAGCCGCAACAACATGATGAACGAGGAGGGTGGCATCGATCCCGAGGAGTTCCTCAACGAATATGCCTCCGACCGTGCTGAAACCACGGCTGCCGTCTGGCTCGCGCAGACTCTTAACTGCTGCCGCTGCCACGACCACAAATACGACCCTCTCACGGCCCGTGACTTTTACTCGATGAAGGCGTTTTTCAACAACGTTCCAGAGCCCGGCGCAGGCAATTATGGCGCGTCGATCCGGGTCAACAGCCCGCCGCAGCTCAAGCTACCCGCTCCGGAGATCGCCAAGCTCCGTGCGGAAATGTTGCAGCTCGAAAATGCCAGCGCCGAAGCCGCCAAGGCACCGCAAAATCCGTCCTCATCGGCGGTTGCCTGGACAACTTTCGCCCCAACCGCACTTCAGTCGGCCGGCGGCGCCACGTTGACGATCCAGCCGGATGGAGCCGTTCTCGCCAGCGGTGAGAATCCGGCCAAGGAGACTTTCACGCTCACCGCCCCGGCCACTTTGGGAGCCATCTCCGCGATCCGCTTGGAGGCGCTGAATCACGATTCATTGCCAGCCCGCGGCCCTGGACGTGCCGACGATGGGAATTTTGTGCTGACGGATGTCCGCATGACTGTGAACTCACCGGCTGCGCCCGTCCGATCCGTGGATTTCAATGCCGCCGTGGCTGTTTTCAGCCAGAAGGATTTTCCTGTCGCCAATACCATCGATGCCGATGTGAACAGCGGCTGGGCAATCCATCCCGAAATCGGCAAGCCGCACACGGCGGTCTTCGCCCTGGATACCCCTATCACCGTGGAGCCGGGTGCCACAGTGACCATCTCCCTCGATTTCAGTTTACCCAACGGCAACAAACATACGATTGGACATTTTCGCCTGGCGCTCACCGATGCCCCGACCCCTGCGGCGACCGTCGCCGGCCAACTGGCGGCCACGAACCCGCAAGCAGCGGAGCAGGTCGCGGCGCTTCAGAAGAAAATTCAGGAAATGGAGCTGACCATCCCCACCACGCTGATCATGGCGGAGATGCCGCAGCCGCGACCGACCTTCATTCTCACGCGTGGCGCTTTCAACCAGCCTGGCGAGAAGGTGGAACCTGCCACGCCCGCGGTGTTGCCCTCGATGGCCGCCGACCTCCCGCGCAACCGCCTCGGCCTGGCGAAATGGCTCGTTTCTCCCGAAAATCCACTCACTGCGAGGGTGACGGTGAACCGTTTGTGGCAACAGGCGTTCGGATACGGTCTTGTGAAAACGAGCGAAGACTTCGGCTCGCAGGGGCAATCGCCTTCGCATCCCGAGTTGCTCGATTGGCTTGCCATGGATTTCGTCGGCAAAGGCTGGGATGTGAAGCGCCTCATGAAAATGATGGTCACCAGCGCCACCTACCGGCAGGGTGCCGCCTTCACCCCGGAGTTGATAGAAACTGATCCGGAAAACCGCATGCTCGCCCGCAGCGGGCGAAACCGCCTGCTGGGCGAGTTCATCCGCGACCAAGCGCTCGCCGTCAGCGGGCTGCTGGTGGACAAGATCGGCGGCCCGTCGGTGAAACCTTATCACCCACCCGGCATTTACGAGCAGCTCACCGAAGGCGGCACGACTAACACCTACGTCCCTGGCACCGGTGACGAACTTTTCCGGCGCAGCCTCTACACGTATTGGAAGCGCTCCGTGCCGCACCCCGCCATGCTGTTTTTTGGCACGCCGTTCCGCGAAGTCTGCACGATCCAGCGTCCCCGCAGCAACACCCCGCTCCAAGCGCTGAACCTGATGAACGACCCGACTTATGTGGAAGCCAGCCGTTTCCTCGCCGTGCGGATGATGGAAAACTCCGCCGACGCTCCACAGCGCTTGGCTTACGGATTCCGCGCCGCCCTTGCCCGCACGCCGCGACCCGCCGAAATGACAATCCTCGAACGCGCCCATCAACGTGCTCTTGCCGATTTCCGCGCCGATCCAGAAGCGGCGAAAGCCCTGCTCGCCGTCGGCACGAAACCCGCCGATCCGAAATACGATTCCGCCGAGCTCGCCGCCTTCACTAGCGTCGCTAGCACCATCCTCTGCATGGATGAAACCATCACCAAGCCCTGAAACGATATGCACCCCTTCAATCCGCTCCAAGTCACCCGACGGCAGTTTCTCGGCAAGGCCAGCCTCGGCATCGGCTCTGCCGCGCTCGCCTCGCTGCTCAACCCGCGCCTGTTAGCGGCAAGTTCCCCAGGCGGCTCTCCCTTGCCGCACTTCGCGCCGAAGGCGAAACGCGTCATCTGGCTCACCCAAGCGGGCGCGCCCTCACAGTTAGAGACTTTCGACTACAAGCCAGGCCTCGCTGCGATGTTTGACAAAGATCTGCCGGATTCCGTCCGCAACGGGCAGCGGCTCACCGGCATGTCATCCGGGCAGGCACGGCTACCCATCGCCCCTTCGGTTTACAAATTTTCCCAGCACGGCCAGAGTGGGATGTGGCTCAGTGAGCTACTGCCGCACACCGCGAAGCTCGCCGATGAAATCTGCGTGATTCGTTCCATGCACACCGAGGCGATCAACCACGATCCTGCCATGACAATGATTCAAACCGGCCACATGAACGGCGGGCGTCCCTCCTTCGGCGCGTGGGTTTCTTACGGCCTCGGCACGATGAACGAGAACTTGCCCACCTTCGTCGCCATGGTCTCCCGCCCCAGCGGAAAAACCAACGCGCAGCCGCTCCACGAACGCATGTGGGGAGCCGGCTTCCTTCCCGCAAAATATCAGGGTGTGCGTTTCAACTCCGGCAAGGATCCCGTGCTATACCTCAGCGATCCTCCAGGCATGACCACCGCGCGCCGCCGTGCCATGCTTGATGATCTTGGAGACTTGAACCACATCACGCTCAACGATTATCAGGATCCGGAAACGCAGAATCGCATCGATCAATTCGAAATGGCCTTCCGCATGCAGGCCAGCGTGCCCGAGCTTTCCGACATTTCCAAGGAGCCGGGAAAAGTCTTCGAGGCATACGGTCCGGAATCAAAAAAAGCCGGAAGCTACGCCGCGAATTGTATCCTCGCCCGCCGCCTCGCCGAGCGTGGCGTGCGTTTCATTCAACTCTATCACCGCGGCTGGGATCAGCACGGCAACCTGCCATCCGGCATCAAGAGCCAGTGCTACGACACCGACCAACCCACCGCCGCCCTGCTCACGGAGCTCAAGGAGCGCGGACTGCTAGAAGATACTCTCGTCATCTGGGGCGGCGAGTTCGGGCGCACCGTCTATTCCCAAGGCAAACTCACCGCCGACAACTACGGCCGCGACCACCATCCGCGCTGCTTCAGCATCTGGATGGCAGGTGCCGGCATCAAGCGCGGTCACGTCCTCGGCGAGACCGACGACTTCAGTTACAACATCATCAAAGATCCCGTCCACATTCACGATCTCAACGCCACGGCTCTCCATTTGTTAGGTATCGACCACACCCGCCTCACCCACCGCTTCCAAGGCCGCGATTTCCGGCTCACGGATGTCCACGGGCATGTTGTGGATAAGATTTTGGTTTGACCTCAAAACGTCCTGACCGAAGAAAGGCCGCCGTCCGGACGGAGTATCTGGCCGGTGAAGCTTGCCGGCCGAAGTCCAATGCCTCTGAGGATTGGAGCAATATCCCATTTTTCATCAATAACATGACATTCTTTGAACCGCAGAGCCGCAGAGGAAATGGACGCAGCGAAACAGGCGCGCACCTCGGAAATGGCCACAGGCGCACACCTCGGAAATGGCCACGGGCGCACCCTTGCCGATGACGGACAGAATATTTTCCTGAGGTTTACAGACAGTGCTGTGATTATCTTTGCCGCCGCACCCTTTCGCCTGCAATAAGGTGATGGTGCGATCGGCCGGAAAAATCAACACACCCGCGCGGTTTCCATGCCGAGCAACTTGCCCAGCTTCTCGATCTTATCGGCGATGTGGCCGACGCCGACGGCGCAATGGTGCGCCGGGCCGTGGACGTTCCATTCATTCACGAAGCGGCGTGCGCCGATGCTGAATCGGTAGCGCGAATTGGTGTGAGCATTTTTCGCATTGGTAGTTGTCCATTTTGGTTTGGGTGGGTGTAAGGGATGTTTTTCTGGCTAGCAGTCCTTATCCGTATCCCCCATCGCGGTGATATCCGGGTGGGGAGTCTTACCGGAGGAGAGGGGGGTAAATCGTTGGAAGATCAAGGCCTTTTCCCGGGATGGGTGTGTATATCAGGCGGTTGGAGGGAATGTGTGCCATTGCTGATATCACGGGCGCGGGGAGGGGGCGGCCCCGGGTTGGTTTTTTGGGGGGGATGAACGG
>NZ_JBIKBQ010000069.1:0-21149 GCF_058122085.1 Luteolibacter sp.
GTTTTCAGGCGGATTCATGTAGAGTCCCACCACCTCAAGCAGCTTCTCTTCAAACTGGGGATCCGGACTGAAGTTGAACGTTCTCAAACGATGAGGATGGAGATCATGTTCTTTCCGCACGCCGTGCCATGATTGAATCGTAGCACAGACTGCTCCAAATACACAGTTATTTCAAGGATGGTGCACTAAGGATCAGGTACTTGCGTGCTTAGGTTGACGCCAATGGCCCTGAACCTTGACCCGTATCGAAATCTCAGCGGCGAGATGCCTCGACCGATGATTGCTGGAAATCAAATGAGCCTGAGCTTTTATGCCGCAGCCGCAGGCATCAGCTATGTGGTGGAGTCCAGCACGGACCTCGTGAATTGGAGTTCCGAAGGTGTCACGCTTTCCGGACCCGACACCCAGCGCACGGCGACGGTAAACATGTCGGGTCCACGCCGCTAGATGCGCCTCGGGGTCGGCAACTGAGCCGTCTCACCTCACGGACCTGGCATCCGCCGCGTAAATCCCCACCGCCAGCCAGATCAGCGCGAATGACAGCAGTCGCGCGCCCGTCATCGGCTCGTGATAGAGTTTCCAACCGATCAAGAACTGGATGGTCGGCCCGAGGAACTGCAGGATGCCGAGCGTGGTAAGGCGCAGGGTTCGCGTGGCGTGACCGAAGAAAAGCAGCGGCAGCGCCGTGGCCAGTCCCGTCCCGACGACCAGGGCGGCGTGCACCCAAGAGCCGCCGAACGCCGCCGCCGGGCTGGAGTTGGCGAGGACCAGCCACGCCAGCGCGACCGGAGCCAGCAGGCTGGTTTCCGCCGCCAGTCCGACTAACGATCCGAGCGGCGCCTGTTTCCTCACCACCGCATAGAGCGAGAACGTGACCGCCAGCGTCAGGGCGACCCACGGGAAATGACCCACCGCCGGGACTTGCAGCGCGACCCCGCCGAGCGCCAGCGCGATGGCGGCGAGCTGCCAGCGGCTGTTCTTGTCGCCGAACCAAAGCGCGCCGAACAGCATGTTGAAAAACGGGTTGAGATAATACCCGAGCGCCGCCTCGAGGATCCGGCCGTGGAGCGTCGCCCAGACGTAGAGCAGCCAGTTGGACGCGAGGAGGCAGCCCGAAAGCAGGTGCCAGCCGAGCACCCGGCGGGTTCGCAGCCCGGTCAGCAACTGCCGTCCCTCGCCCCGCCACCACAGGATGGCCAGCACCAAAACCAGCGACCACACCGTCCGCTGCGCCACGATCGAGGGCGGCGGCAGGAAATCCAACAGCTTCCAGAAAACCGGCAGAATCCCCCACAGGAAAAACGCAGCCAGAGCTGCCAGCACGCCTGAACGGTTCCGGTCCACGCGCGGAAGCTGGCGGGTTGGAACCGCTCCCGAAAGCGAAAAGCGAGGGAAGATGCGGGTTGAAAACCCACGCGCCGCGAATCATCCTCCGCCCATGTCCGCCAGCCGCCTGTCGATTCCCCAATACGCCATGGCGCTCGCCCATGTCGCCAGCTTGCGCTCGGAGGACCCCTATCGGAAAGTCGGCGCCGCCGCCCTCGACTTCGACAACCGCGTCATCGGCACCGCCTACAACGGCCTCGCCCCCGGCTACAACCCGCCGCCCGGCTTCTGGGACGACCGCGACGCCCGCCAGAAATTCATGCTCCATGCCGAGGTGAACCTGTGCAGCCTGTTCCGCCGCGGCGAGGCGAAGATCGTGGCCACCACCACCATGCCCTGCACCGCCTGCATGCAGACGCTCTGCGCCTACGGCATCAAGGAAATCTATTACCGCGAGATTTACAAAGTCTCCGACGCCCCGGAAATCGCCGCGCTTTACAACGTGAAGCTGGAGCAGGTCAGCGAGTTTCCCATCGGCTAAATCCGGAATCAGCGGCCTTCCTGGATCCGTTCCGCGAGCATCGGCGGCAGGCCGGCGGCCATGATTTTCCGCTGGGTCTCGGCGATGTCATAATCGACGCGGCGGAACACGACCATCTGGTGCTCGAGATCGAAGATCGCATAACAAGCGCGCCAGTCGCCGTCGCGCGGCTGGCCGACGGAGCCGATGTTGATGAAATATTTCGCCCCGTCCTCGATCGCGACCGAGTCGGTGAAGATCTCCTGGACCTTGTCGGTTTTCATATACACCCGCGGCACGTGGGTGTGGCCGTGGAAGCAGACCTGGGTGAACTGATAGGAGAAATTCGACATCGCGTCGAAGCGGTTGGTCACGTAGTTCCAGTTGGCCGGCTGGTCGAGGGTGCTGTGAACGACGGTGAAATCCGACACCTGGCGGACCATGCGGAGCCGGGCCAGCCACTGGCGCTGCTCGTCGGTGAGTTGTTGGCGGGTCCATTCCAGCGCGGTCGCGGCCACCGGATTCATGCTGTCGAGCGAGTGGTTGCCCGAGGCGTCCTCGTCGTGATTGCCCTTCACCGTGGGGCAGTTCATCGCCCGCACGCGTTCGAGGCAGGCGGAGGGATCGGCGTTGTAGCCGACGATGTCGCCCATGCAGACGTACTCGGACACGCCTTGTTCGGAGGCGTCTTTGAGGACGGCTTCGAGAGCTTCCAAATTGGCATGAATGTCACCGAAGAGAGCGATCCGCATGGGGGTGGTCGAGGAGTGGAAAGAAAGTTTGCGGGCTGGGGCCGGTCTGTCGAGAGGAAACCCGGCAGCCTATTTTTGAAACCAGTCGTCCGGTCCGCTGGTGCTTTGCAAGGGTTGATTGAAAATGCTTTTGTCCGCGGGCACGGCCAGGGTTTTTTCCAGCGACTCCAGCGCGGCGGCGACTCCGTCAACGGGGAAGCGCTCGCGGGTCCGCTGCCAGTGGCCGGAAAGCGCCTCGTAGGCTTTTTCCGGAGTTCCGAACAACTCGATCGCCCGCCGGGTGCTGTCCATCGACGGGTTTTCGTGAGCTTCCAAAACCAGCAGCAGGATCAGCAGGGTGGGGGGGCGGTTCTGGCGGGCGGCGTAAAGCGAACGCGCCAAGGCGAGCGCTTCCTTTTCTTTTCCAGCCACGCGGGCCAGCGAATAGAACTCGGCACGGCGCACGTACGGCAGCGCCTTGCCGGTGTCGGCGGAGCGGCGGTAGGCGTCCGCCGCCGCGGCGAAGGTCTCGTTAGCGTCGCGGAAGGCGGCGATTTTGTTCGAGTCGGAGAGCAGGAAACCGAGGTTGGCGAGGAGGCTCCAATCCGCGGGATTGTTGCGGATTCCGCGTTCGAGAAACGCCCGGCCTTTGAGAATGGAGGCCCGCCAAGCCTCCCTCCGCCGCAGCGCGGGCAGCTCGGAATCGTTGATGTAGTAGGACGCCGCGTTGTAGGCGGAGTGCCACGAACCGGTCTCCCAATAGTAGCGCGTCCGCGGCGCCAGATCGACGATGGTGTCATAGGTGTCGGCCACGTCGTCCCAGCGTTGTTCCTGGAAAAACGAGAAGGCCCGCAAGTTCAGGAACGTCGCCACCAGCGTCCGTAAACCGCCCAGCGCGACGGCCGAGCTGGTCTGCCCGATTTTGTCGCGGGTGCCGATTTCCATCGGCGGCGGCGTCAGTCCCGCCACGCGGAGTTCCTTGGCGAGCCCGGCCTCGAAGGGCAGGCGCGCCGCGCCGAACGCCAACAGCGCCACCGTCAGGATCCCGTTTCGTTGCCAGCTTTTCACGGGTTTAGAATTCCTTTTCCGCAAAGATAAACCACGACGCGATGGTGAAAAACAGCGCGTAGTAGAGGCCGATCAATGTCAGTTTGCCGAGGATCAGCAGCGGCATCGCCTGACCTTCGATGACGGCGTCGATCACGTTGAAGTTTTGGAAATCCGGCAGCACCAGCGAGAACGCCAACGACGCGAGGCGGGCGAAAACCCCTTCCCCCGCCTGGCCGGCCTGCAGATAGACGTCCCGCGCGTCCGCTTGGAAATGGCCGATGAAATAGATCAGGAAACTGATGATGGTGGTGAACAGCGTGCTCGTCGAAAACGTCGAGATCAGCAGCGCCAGCGACGCCATGATCGAGGCCCGCAGGAACACCGCGAACACCGCGCCTTGCAGCGACCAGCTCGGCCCTTGCGCCAGCGTTTCCACACGCAGCGATTCGATCGCGTCCTGCGGCCAGCTCATCACCCGCGCCATTTCAAGCTGTTGCTCCAGCACCATCGACGTGCGGATTTGCAGCACGGCGGTCATCAGCACGTCCATCAACGCCAGCGAGACGAAAACCAGCAGCAGCACGCCGAGCAGTTTCCCCGCCAGATAGTCGATGCGCGGCACCGGCTTGGCCAGGATCGTGTAGAGCGTGCGGTCTTCCACATCCTTCGGCAACAGCAGCGCCGTGGCGACGATGGACAGGACCACCGAGAACAAAGTCATCGTCCCGAGCGACCAACTTTTGATCGAGCGCAGCACGTTGACGCCGACCGATTCCGGGCCCTCGTGCTGCGGCAGGTCGAAGAAGTTGCTCGCGATGGCGATCACCGCGAACACCGCGAGGAAATAGAATACTTTCATCCGCACCAGCTGGGTGAAGGCGTGGCGGGCGATCACCCAAATTCGGCTCACATGCGAGCCTCGTGAAATCATCGTCGTGTGAGTCATCAGTCGTCTGCGTGGGTGGTTTCGCGGAGGAACAGCCGCTCCAGCGTGGTGCGCGGTTTGCCGGTCCGCACCAGCGAGGCACCCGCGGAATTGGCCAGCGCCGTGATCTGGGAAATCAGCTCGGGGCTCGCATCTTTCAACACGATTTCCGTCTGGTCCTCGATGGAAATCAAGTCGTCCAGCCGGCCTTCCTTCACCATCTTTCCTCTGCAAATGATCCCGACGTGGTCGCAAACTTCCTGCACTTGTTCCAGCAAGTGCGAACACAGGAAAACCGTGATTCCCTGCTCCCTCAGCTTCAAAATCAAATCCCGGATCTGCCGCGATCCCACCGGATCGACGCCCGCCGTCGGCTCGTCCAGAATCACTAACCGCGGCTCTTGCACCAGCGCCTGCGCCAGCCCGATTCGTTGCAACATCCCCTTCGAGTAGCCGCCGATCCGCCGGTCGCGCGCGTCTTCCAGATCCACCAGCGCGAGCAACTCACTCACCCGGTTTTCCAAAACCTTGCCCTTCAATCCGCAGAGCTTGCCGTAAAACCGCAGGGTTTCCGCGCCGCTCAGGTGCTTGTAAAAATAAGGATTTTCCGGCAGGAAACCCACGTCGTTGCGCGAATCCACCTTCAGCGAATCCTTGCCGAAAATCGCGCAGTGCCCCGCCGTCGGAGCCACCAAACCGAGCAACGCCTTCATCGTCGTCGATTTCCCGGACCCGTTCGGCCCGATCAAGCCGTAAACCTCGCCCGGCATGATCCGGATCGAAACCCCATCCACCGCCCGCAGCATTTGCTTGCGGAACGACGTCCTGAAGTCCTTCACGAGGTCCTTGATTTCAACTGCGGGAGTGATTTCAGCCATTGGCGTGCAGATACTTGAACGGCCTTGCTCCGGCTGGCAACGGACATTTTGTCGATTTTCAAACCCGGCCGGTTCCGCCCGCCGTCCCCTTCAGGTGCCTTTCCAAATTCGTCTGGCACAAATGAGTCCGGCCCGCCAACTTTCCGCAGACTGAATCGAGTGTCGCTGGATCTATGAAACCCGGGGAAGATACCAAATCTCACACTGCGCGGATCCATCTGGTGTGGGCGTTCGTGTTGGTTTCATTCGGCCTGATCGCGTTTTCCGCCTACAAGCTTTCGCTCGACAGGGCGGGTGACGCTGCGTCGCGGGTCATCGACGAGAGCCGGCGCGCGGTGGCCGCGGCGACTGCCAAGGCGGAGCAATACGCCGGCCAGACCGCCGCGTTCGCCGAGCGCGCCGCGGAAAAATTCAAGACCGGCCGGATCACCGAGACCTTCCGCGCCGAGATTCCCGTTTTCAAATCCGCCGGGCTCGGCCTGCTCGAAGTCGGAACCGCCGAGGCGACCGAGACCTTCCACAAGTCCGACGTCCGGAAGGTGGCGTGGGATTGGGTCTATCTGGGCGAGACCGTGTCCGAGATCCGCGTCCCGGTCACCTACCGGTATCACTTGGATCTGGCGGGCGTCTGGGAGATCACTGTCGCGGACGGAAACTGCGTGGTGCGTGCGCCGGAGTTGCAGCCCAGCCTGCCGGTCGCGATCCACACCGACAAGCTGCAGAAAAAATCATCAAGCGGGTGGGCGAGATTTGACGCTGACGAGCAGATCGAGGAGTTGCAGATGACCATCACCCCCAAGCTCAATGCGAACGCGGCCCGCCCCGACCAGTTGAATCAAGTGAGGGAGGAGGCCCGCGCGGCGGTGGCTCGCTTCATCCGCGCCTGGCTGGTGCGGGAGGAACAGTGGATGGAAGGCAAGCTGACCTCCGTCACCGTCATTTTTCCCGATGAACCCGCCGACTCCAAGCCGCGGGCCCCTACGGTCACTTACAAAGAGCTTCCTTGAATGTGGAGCAATTTGCCGGAGCGGTGGTGATCATTGGGGAGTGGGGAACTCCTGCCACCGGGTGCTCGATGTGGTGATGCGGGAAGACCAGAGCCGGGCAAGAGCCGGCTTTTCGGCCGAGAACCTCGCCACGGTCAGACGCATGGCCATCAACCTGCCCAACCGTGGGAAAACCAAGAGGCGAGGCATCAAGGGCAGGCAACTCAACGCCTCACGGGGTCACAACTGCTTCTTCTTGCAGCCGCAGTCATGGCCGCAGCCGGATTTCTTTTTCGGGCGGGCGAGGCGGACGAGGAAGATCGTCAGGGTGACGACCACGATTCCCGCGGCGGTGAGTGTTTGCCAGTCCATGTTAGAGTCCGAGGAGTTTGCCGGTTTGGAAGACGACCAGCGACGCGGCGTAGGCGAATCCGGTCATGAACAGGAATTGTCCCGCCGCCCATTTCCACGAGCCGGACTCGCGGGCGACGACCGCGCTGGTCGGCAGGCATTGCAGCGCGTAGATGAAAAACACCAGCAGCGAGACCAGCGAGAGCGGGGTGAAGATCGGGCGTCCGTCCGGCCACTTGGAGGCGGCGAGCTGGTCGCGCAGGACGTTGCGGGTTTCCTCCTCGCTGGCGGCCTCCTCGACCCGGTAGAGAATCGCCATCGAGGAGACGAAGACCTCGCGCGCGGCGAACGAGGTGAGGATGGCGGTGCCCATCCGGCCGTCGAAGCCGAGCGGCTTGACCACCGGCTCGATCACCGCGCCGATGCGGCCCATCGCGCTGTGGGCGAGGGCTTCGGCGGGATCATCGTCCCTGGATTTCGGATAGGTGCTGAGCGCCCAGAGCAGGATGGAGAGGCCGAGGATGATGGTTCCCGCCTTTTTGACGAACGCCAACGCGCGGTCGACGACGTGGCGGAAGATATAGCTCCACTGCGGTTTGCGGTAGGGCGGAAGTTCCAACAGGAAGTGGCCGGGACTGACGTCATCGCCGAGCCGCCCGCGCAGCAGGCGGGCGATGACGAAGGCGGTGAGCGTGCCGAGCGCGTAGATGGCGAACAGCACCGACGCTTGTTTCCACGTGCCTTCCTTTTCATGCAGCAGCAGCGGGATGATCAGGAAGTAAACCGGCAGCCGTGCCGAGCAGCTCATCCACGGCGCGACGAAAATGGTGACGATCCGCTCCTTGGCGGAGTCGATGGTGCGGGTGGCCATGATTCCGGGAATGGCGCAGGCGTAGGAGCTGAAAAGCGGCAGGAAGGATTTTCCGCTGAGGCCGGCCTTGGCCATCACGCCGTCCATCAGATAGGCCGCGCGCGCCATGTAGCCGGAGCTTTCCAACAGGCCGATGAACAGGAACAGCAGCAGGATCTGCGGCAGGAACATCACCACGCCGCCGACTCCGCCGATGATTCCATCGACGACGAGCGAGCGGAGGTCTCCGTCGGCCATCAGCAATTCAACCCAGGCTCCAAGCGCGCCCTGGCCCGACTCGATCCAGCCCATCGGGATTTCCGCGAAGGAGAAGATCGCCCAGAAGACGGTGAAGAAAATGGCGACCAGCGAGATCCAGCCGTAAACCGGATGCAGCAAAACGGAATCGGTTCTATCTGAAATGGTTTGTTGGTGCGCGTCCGGGCGGCGTGCCACCAGTTCGCAAAGCCTGGTGACAAAGGCGCGCCTGGCGGTTTCCGGATCGGTTCCGGCCGTGATCCAGCCAGCCTCGGATGCGGCGGGGTGGGGGAATCGCAGCGCTTGCTTCAGCTCGACGACGCCCTTTTTCGCGTTCGCCTGCATCGGGACGACCGGCACGCCGAGCTCTTCGGCGAGTTTCGCGGGATCGAGCCGGAGGCCGGCGCGCTCGGCGACATCGACCATGTTGAGGGCGATCACGCAGGGTAGGCCGAGTTCGATGACTTGGAGGGCAAGTTGCAGGTGGCGTTCGAGATTGGAGGCGTCCAGCACGCAGACGACGAGGTCCGGCATTTGTTCGCCGGGAAGCAAGCCGCTGAGCGCGTCGAGCGCGACTTTTTCATCGGGGGAATTCGCCCGCAGCGAGTAGCAGCCTGGCAGGTCGAGGACGCGCAGCTTGCGGCCGTGGGGAGTGAACGCCTCGCCGGATTTCACCTCCACGGTGACGCCGGCGTAGTTGCCGACGCGCTGGTTCGCGCCGGTCAGCGCGTTGAAAAGAGTGGTTTTCCCGGAGTTGGGATTGCCGATCAGCGCGATCGTCGAAGGAGCGTCGGACATGACCATCAGCCCACGGGAGAGACCAAAACCTGCTCCGCCAGCTCGCGGCTGATCGCCATCCGGGTGCCGCAGACCGAGCAGATCAAATTCCTGCCACCGGCGAGTTTGCGGACTTGGAGCTGCTCGCAAAACCCGAGGTCGCGGAGTCGCTCGCAGCCGGGGCCGTTGAGAACCTGAATCTGCACGTCACAACCGACCCTGACCTGGTTGAGGGTCATTGCACTGTCGATTTTCAAATCGGCTGCAAGGGCGTGTGGCATCTGCAGTGAGAATCGCCAATTGAGATTGGCTTGCAACAAGAAAAGTGGCCAAAGTGTCCCGCTGGACATTGGAATAAAACGCTCCAGACTCCGCCCCATCTCACCCACCATGAAAAAATGCCCATTTTGTGCGGAAGACATCCAGGATGAGGCGATCAAGTGCAAGCACTGCCACGAGTTTCTGGATGAATCGCTGCGCCCGCTTTACGCCGGGCCGCCCGTGCTGCCGGCAAATCAGCCGCCGTGGTATTTCAAGCCCGGGTTCATCGTGCTGACGTTCGTGACGTTGCCGCCGGTCGCGCTGCCTTTGGTCTGGCTGCACCCGAAATTGCACCCCGCCTGGAAGGTGGTGATCACTTTGGTTATCGCGGGATTTTGCTGGCTGATGTATGTCGCCCTCCAAGGGTTCATCCACCAATTCGACGAGGCGACGAAGATGCTCAATGAAATGAAAATCTAGCCCGGGAAGACCGGCGGCTCAGATGTCGATTTCGCCCTCGAACACGAAATCCGCCGGGCCGGTGAGGGTGACGTTTTTGAACGTCTGGTCGCCGGTTTTCTCGAATCCGATTTCCAAGGTGTCGCCGCCTTCGACATCGACCTTGATCGGACTGGCCGCGCCGGTGAGCAGGTGGTGGACGAGGGCGGAGGCGACCATCCCGGTGCCGCAGGCGAGCGTCTCGTCTTCCACGCCGCGCTCGAAGGTGCGGATGGAAATGTGGTCGGGCGCGAGCACGGCGGCGAAGTTGGCGTTGGTGCCGGCGGGGGCGAAGGCGGGATGATTGCGGATCTTGCCGCCGTAGGTGAAGACGTCGAAGTCATCGAGCGCGTTGGCGCTTTCGAGAAACGTGACGACGTGCGGGACGCCGGTGTTGACGAAATGGAGCGTGGCGTCGAGATCGGGGATTTTGGTTTCGAGGTTGAGCTTGAGGTCTTTGGGCTCGGACATCGCGATCCGCACGTCCTCGCCGATCATTTCCGCGGCGAGGGTGCCGGCGATGGTCTCGAAGGTGACTTTCTTGAGGACGATTTCCCCGAGATGGGCGGTGAAGCGGCCGAAGCAGCGCGCGCCGTTGCCGCACATTTCGGCTTCGCCGCCGTCGGCATTGTAATAGCGGAAACGGAAGTCAGCGCCTTTTTGGGCGGGCTCCACGGCGAGCAGGCCGTCGGCCCCGATGCCGCGGTTGCGGTCGCAGAGCGCGGCGATGGTGTCGGCGTCGAGGTCGATCGAGAGGTCGCGGTTGTCAATGATGATGAAGTCATTGCCGGCGCCGTTCATTTTGAAGAAGTGGAGGAGCATGGTCGGTGGATGGTTTGAGATTTGCCGGGAGAGATGTTGGAACGCGTCCCGCTTGTCCCGGCCGGGACAGCCGGACACGTTTTCAATGCGCTTTCAATGCATTTTCCATTTCCGCGTGAGAACCCCTGCCAGCGGATGAATCCATTGCCGAGTGGCCGGGAGGCCATGGGAAGGAGCCAAAGCGTTGATTCAGCGCACCTCGAAGGGCGTGTTCGCGGTGGCTGCGTGGGCGTCCATGCCGGCGGCGGCGGTGAAGGTGGGATGGGCGGGATCGAGCTCTTTCACCAGCAGGGCGAGGCGGTCGAGTTGCTGCCAGAAAGCCACGTTGGTCCCGTCTCCTTCGACTTCATTCCCGAGTCCCCAGGCGAGGAGGGCGGGATGATTCCGGTAAAGCATGACTTCCTTGCGGACGCGCTCGGCCTGCTTGGCGCAGTGCGCGGGATTCTGATGCTCTCCTTCATGCAGGCGGCGGGCACCGCCAGCATTGCGAACGAAAGCGACGGCAACCACTCCGGTGCGTTGACGCGGCTGGAACAAATGGAGTTTTTCCAAATTCCCAACCGAACCGTTTCGTTGTTGGAGGGGGATTTCTCCATCAGCCTGTTCGCACAATTCGAGTGGCTGCAGAACTTCGCTTTGATTTCCGCCACCCGCTATGACGAACAGATCCAGGGGAATTCGTTCGTTCTCCAGTCCTATGCGTCCTTCCGCCGATCGGGTCTCAACGGCAATACCGGCCACTCACGCACGGAAGCCCGCGGACTCGTCGGTCACATCGACGAACTGGCCGTCTTCCCCCGCGCTCTCAGCGATGCGGAAATCCAAACGCTCGCGCTGACCGCGAGGTAGCGGAGCCGATCCGGGAGCGCGCCAATTTGATTTCCCGTCATTTTTGGATTGCGCTGGAGTGGCGATGTTTCGTTAGCTGAGAGAAGTGGATAAGCGATTACCCACCCCCGCCCTAACACCATGAGCCCGTGAGATCCTCCCCGAAATCCAGCGTCGCTTGCCGCGCAGCCGCCTTTTCGCTCGTCGAAATGGCCGCGGTCATCGCCATTCTCGGCGCCTTGATGACCGCCGGCGTGAGCCTGCTGGGCGGGACGGGCGCGCGTTCCCGCAAGGCGGGAACGGAGATGCTCACGGGCTTGATCGAACAGGCGCGGACCACGGCCATCACCTCGCGGTCCCACGTGGTGCTGGCGATCGCCGAGCCGGGGGATCTGCCCGCGGGTGACGAGCGCTGCCGTCTCGGCCTTTTCAAGGTCGGGGAATGGCCGGATTCTCCCAGCTCGCCGCCTGTCCTGACCGGCGTGCTCTTGAAGCGTTGGCTGACTTTGGAAACGGGCATCGTGCTGGCCGGCGGCGATGTCGATGGGGTGGCCAATCCGCTGGACGGAGAGCAAGTCACCATCCGCTACGGCGGGACCGGCGTGAAGGTCCACATCATCGCCTTCAACTCACGCGGCGGGCTTCACTATCCGCCGGGCTCCACGCCCGTCGCGATCCGGATCTCGGAGGGGCGCTACCGCGGCGGCGAGGCGGTTTCCAACCCGCGTGGCGGGTCCGAATGCCGGCTGAAAATCGGTCGCGTCACGGCGCGTCCCTACCCGACCGACGGATGACGGCTTTCCCCTCGATCCAACGAGGTTCTTCGCTGATAGAGACAGTGATCGCCATGGGCGTGCTCGCGGTGGCGATCCCGCTGGTCTTTGGAGCGTTGGCGGAATCCGGGAAAAGCGGAATTTCCTCCGAGGCCGAAACCCGCAGCGCCTGGATGGTCCCCGCCTGCATGGACGAGATCGGTGCGTCCCGCGAAGGCCGCCCGCGGTATTTCACCCCGACCGCGGCCGCGCAGGTGTTTCCTTCTAACGACGATGTCTGGGCGCTGGCGTTTTCCCCCGAGGGCAAACCGGTCGGCAAGATCAGCAAGGCGGCTTACGACAAGGGAACCAAGGAGCTCGACGGCCAGGAGGTCCGTTACATCGCGTCGCTCAGCGCGGCGGCGGATCTGGCGGAAACGAAAGCCGCGCCGATGCTGCGCACCCGGATTTCCGTGGAATACCCGGCTGCGTCTCCGGCGGCAAAGCGGCGGAAACTCGATTTCTACACGCGGATTCCATGAGTTCCATCCACCCGCAAACCCGTGGATTCACGCTCGTCGAACTCATGTTCTCGATGGCGATCGGCTCGATGATCCTGGTCCTGGCGGCGAGCGTGCTCGGCAGCTCCGGTGAGGGTTACGAGCGCGTCGGCGGCAGCGTCGCCAGCGAGCGCGAGGCGCGGGCGCTGGTCACGAGGCTGGCTTCCGATCTAGCAAGCGGCAGGTTCCATAAGGACGGTGTGATCGGGAAGTCATCCGCCGCCTGGCCGGTGGACCGCCTCGGATTTCTCAGCCTCCAGCCCGCCCAGGCGCAAACGGCCGCCGCTCGCATCGGCGATCTCTGCGCGGTGAACTACTACGTCAAGGATCTCGGCATCGGCGGGAAAACCGTCCGCTGCCTGATGCGTGGATTCCGCGAAAGCGGCGAAACTTTCAACGCCCTGCGTGGCGGATCCATCGCGCCGCTGTTCGCCGCAAACGCCGGTCTGGACGAGCCCGTGGCTTTCGGCGTGGTCTCCTTCGAGGCCCGGCCCAAGTCGCGGGATGCCGAAGGCAAATGGGTGGACTGGATTAAGGACGATACGACCGGTCCCGAATCGCTAGATGTGAAACTCGTTCTCGCCCGCCGCGAACTTGCCGGGAAACTCAAGTCGCCGGGCGACTGGGACGCCGCCGGAATGCCCGGTCGCCACAAAGACCTCGAGGTTTACGCCACCACCCTCCGTTTTGGAAATCATGCGGATTGATCCGTCAACGAGTCATCGCACGGCCGCCGGCGGGTTCACCCTGCCGGTCATTCTCGTGGTCGTCGGCGCGTTGCTGATCCTTGCGGTCGGAATCCTGCTGGTCGCGGGCATCGAGCGCGGCACCGCCCGTTCCTTCGCCGACCGCCAGCGCGCGGAGCTCGCCGCCCGCGCCGCGTTGGAAGAGATCCGCGGCATCCTAACGAACGATGCGGCGAACGATGATTTCCTGGTGATTCAATCAGATCTAGCAGCTTCGATCACTGCCGGCCGCCAATCCGCCCCGCAGCATTTCCTCGTCCGCGGAAAAGCGGCGGAGGGTGGCTATTCCTATCGGTATGTCCCGTTGTTCAGCGCGCGCCGCCCGCCGGAAGACCAGCCGCAACTTGCGCCGCCGTCGCTGGAGCCGCTGTTCGGAACGGACGTAAACGAATGGATCGATTTTTCCACGCTGCCCTACACGGACAAAGTTCGGGCCGCGTGGCTGCCGATCAAGGACGAGAAGGGCCGGACCGTCGCCCGCTACGCATACTGGGTCGAGGATTTGCAGGGCAGGCTCGACCCCGCGCTTGCCGGCAATCTCGGCGGGCCGGATCTAACTCACACGCGCGCCGCCCACCCGTTCCCCGCGCCCGGACTCAATCCGGACCCCGAGTCGGATGCCGCGGCTCCTCTCAACCAGATCGGCCTTTTCGCCATCGAGCCCGCCACCACTTCCATCAGCCAGGGAACGCTTGGCAAGATGCTGATCGAAAACCGCCGGCTGCTGGTGTCGCCTGACTCCACGCTCGCCGCCGCCGGAATCACTCCGCCGCTGCTTCGTGATGGAGCCGGCCACCTCGGCGATCCGAAAGCACGGGCGGTCGAGGAAAGTCTGGCCGCCAATCTCCAGCCCTATTTCGAGCGCCCGCTCATTCCCTTCGCCCCCGGCATCGATCCCGCCGTCGCGGGTCGGCCGCGCAAGAATCTGAATGCCTTGTTAGCCATGAACCCGGACGCCGCCGTTGATGAAATGGCCGCGTTCGTCCGCGCCGCGCTGCCGGATTTCGACAAGCGCAGGGGCGGCTTTCCCGAGGACTATCTGAAAACCCTGGCGGCCAACGCGATCGACTACGCGGACGCGGATTCCAACCCGACCCTGAAATCCGGCGAATACCGCGGGCTGGATGCGTGTCCGTTGCTGAGCGAGATCGCCCTGCAGGTAAACTACGCGGGAATCTCCAATCAGCAGGATCGGAAAATCATGAGCTTCCGTTTCAAGCTGTTCGCCGAGCTCTGCAATCCGACGAGCCAGCGGGCTTCGGGCGATGCCAGGCTCAGCTACGAGGTGGCGCTTCCGATGGACGGTATCGGGGCCGGGGTCGGCGGCGAGCCTTTCGATTCGCCGGCCCTCCTCTCCGATCCGGCAATCGCGACCCATGACCTCGCGCTCATCGACGGAGGCTACTGGACCCGCTTGGTCCGTGTGGAGCTCGAGCCGAATCAATACCGCTGTTATCTTTTCGCCGATGTCGTCTATCGGATGGATGTGGGCGCTTCGTCGGAATTCATCCCGGACGAGACTCCTTTCAGCCTCAACGAAGCCCGGGCGGAGTCCGGCTTGTCACTGATGTGGAACGGAGAAGTGTTGGAGCGGGCGGATGGGATCCTGCGTCAGGCCGGCTTGATCTACTCGAAGAAGAACGGCGTCATCACGGGCGGCTTCAAAACGGGGACTCCGAAAACCCTTACCAAGGCGGCTCTGCCAGGCCATGTTTACGACGACTATCCGAGCATGTATTACAACATGGGCGATCCGCGGATGACGCATTACCTGCGGGCCGCGCCGCTTGATGAGAACGCCTATCCGGAAAATATCAGCCCGAACCGCCGGAACATCCGACTTGAGATTTACAACGATGACGTGGCGGCCAAACCCAAGGTTTACGCGCGCATGCTTCCCTCCGAGTGGCCGGATGGCGGGCACAACGCGGCCGTGGGCTCGTGGTCGCCAGGGAGTAATGACAAGACCGAGATGACCGACGCCAAGTTCGATTTCCCGTATGATCCGCAAATGGGAATGGCCGCGCCGCAGGCGGTTTCCAACCGCGGCCGTATCTACAGCGCCACGGAGCTCGGCCGCGTCTTTGATCCCGTCATGCATGCTCCCGCTTTTCCTAGCAGCGTTGAAACCGCCGAGCTCCGTAACAAGGGCAAAATGCCGTCCTCCCGCTCATCGTGGCCCGATGTTCGCGGCAATCAAGCCAGCCCGTTTTACGGCGGGGGGAACAGCCTGCGCATCGGCCGTCTGGAGCATCCGGATTTCGATTTGATCGCCATGCCCGGGCTTCATGCGGCGCGTTTGCTGGACCTTTTCCATGTCGGGCGTTCCCGCTCTGAAAATCCGGCTGAGCGCGAGGGACCGGTGACGCGCATCGCGGGCCATGTGAATCTCAACACCGCTTCCCGTGACGCGCTACGCGCGATGGCGGCCGGCGCGCTTGCCATGGACCCGCTGTTAGCCAGGCGTTCGGACGGCGACCACCTCGGCGCGCCAAGCATGGCTCCGCCCGTCTCGCCGCTTTCCCTCTCCGCTCCCACTGCGGCCAATGAGGCCGACCGCATCGCCGACGCGATCGTTCACAGTCGCCCCTATCTCAGCACTGCGGATTTGGCGCGCGCCAAGGGGGCGGACGGCGTTGCGGCCTTCGGGAACCGCGCCATGTACCCGGACGACGCCGCCATCGAATGGAACGACGCGGCCGCCGAGGAAATCTTCGCCCGCGTGTATGAGGGCAGCACGGTGCGCTCGCGAAATTTCCGGGTATGGATCGTGGCCCAGGCGCTTGCTCCAGGTGCCGCGGCGGAGGTGCTCGCCGAGGTCCGGACCGTCCACACGCTGTTCGCGGATCCCGGCGAGCGCGTGGCTGACGGCTCCATCGCTCCCGGTAAATTCAAAACCACTATTACCTCCTCCAATGAATTCTAGCAGTCGTGTCTTCATGGTCTTGTTCATGTGCCTGGCTCCATTGCTACAAGGTCAGGATTCCAAACGCGGGCCGATCGGTTTCGTCCGCATGCTCAACGCCGTCGCCATCGGGACGGGTCGGCTGGAGTTCACGCTCGACGGGAAGGCGGTGCGTCCCGCCGGCTATCAGCTTGGCAACGTCACCGGAGGCATCGCCCTGAAGCCGGCTGACTACAAAGTGGTTTTCCGTCGGGAAGGCGTGAAAGAGGGCGAAACCCGGGTGCAGGTGAAAGTCGGCGACACCACCATCCTCATTCCCTTTGCCGAGGAGATTCCCGCCACCGACAACCAGCCCGCCCGCTGGCAGATCCGGATTTTAAAATTGAAGCAGCACGAATCCGAAGACAAGCCGACGGCCTCCTTCGTCTCGGTTTCAAGAGAGCCCGAACTCAAAGTGGAGATTCGGCAGGCGGATGGGAAATGGGAGCCCGTCTTCGTCAAGCGGCTCGGGATTGCCCGGGCGGAAATCAAACAATCGCGAGGCTATCTGTCCGTGCGCTGCAAGGGGCGGGACCTGTCCGCGGTTTCGGTGGGAGCGGCCGGCAACTTCGTCTCGGTCCTCTACGACGATGAAAACGGCGTGCTGCGTTCGAAAACGTTCCAAGACTACAAGTATCTCAGCGCGGAGTGAGAACGGGTGGACAGGGAGTTTTCAGCCGGGAGATCGGATAAATCCACGATGAGCGCGATCCGCCAACTCAAAGCCGTTTTGATCCGGGAGCAACGACTCTATTCATTGGGTTTTCATGCCGCCATGCGACGAGAGTTTTTCCCGAATCCGCTGCGAGCAGCACCGTGTCATATCCAGCAACCGTTTCTTCCTCGATCACGCGCACCGAAGTCTCATGCCTGCAAGGCTCCCCTACTGCAATCCGGAAGAACGGCGCAAGGTTGCCAGACGAAGCCGAGCGGCCGCTTGCCGCATTACATTCATGAGCGCTTTCGTTGGCACGTCTACCGGAAGTTATCCTCGGCGGCGCGCCACTCCACCGGGGTCATCTGATAGTGGTTGCGGAACGCGGTGGCGAAATACTGGCTGGAATTGAATCCCGCCCACATGGCGATGCCGGTGATCGATTCGCCGGGTTTCCCGCGCATTGCTAGGAAATTGCTTTTGGGGTGAAGGTCGTTGAAAGAGCGGGTGGCCGGACCGGAGGCGGGGAAAAAGGCGGTTGGTATCTAATCACTGGCCGGTGCCGGTGGCAAGGCGGCTCCACTGGAATCGATCGGGGCCCTCGAACCAGCGCCACCACAAGCGGGACAGCCCCCAGGAAACCAGCGCGAACACCACCAAGCGCGCGGGTAGCAAAACTTCAATCCATCCTGCGGTCCACAGCTAGGGAATGATCAGCCCCACCAGCAGCGGCGCGGCGCTGTGAAGCAAATAGAGGCCGTAGCTCAAGCGGGCGACGTGTTGCACCGCGGGGTGGTCGAGCACGCGGCCGAGGCCGCCGGAGAATCCGGCCATCGTCCGTGAGATCAGGCCGGCAAAGGCCACAGCCAGCAGAGTTTGTTGGAAATGGCAGGCGATCGGCAGAGCCATACCCGCTTCGTTGAATACGTAAAGAACCGCGTAAACGACGAAGGATGCCGTCGCAAGCCAGCCCAGCCTCCGGTCGCCGGGAGACATCCCCCTCTCGATTGCCAGTGCCAGCAAGGCTCCGCAGCCGAAATGATCCATCGCGCACCCGGTGACGGCCTCCGAATGGTGGATTTGAGGGAATCGACAGTCGATGATCCATCTGCAGATCGGGGCTGCCAGCACGGCCAATCCGAAGCACCAACCGAGTGTCCGTCGTGGAGCCAGGAACACCAACAGCGGCCACAGCAGATAGAACTGCATCTGGATCGCCAGAGTCCAGTAGTGCGAGGTCCCCGACGGCCAGTCCGGCATCAAGGCGATATGCCAGTTGGAAACGTGCAGGAAATACGCCAGCGGGTGGGAGCGGATGTCCGATGCCCCGACCAAGATGGCGAAAACCATCGCCGCTTAGCAAGGAATCAGGATCCTGGCGAAGCGCCGTTTCATGAAGTCTTCCACCGCCGCCCGCTGCCACGCTCCCTGACCGGCCTCTCCGGCCAGCCGAGCCCTGAGGAGGATCCGGGTGATCAGAAACCCCGTGAGCGTCAGGAAGTAAAACAGACCGATCTCAAAGGGAATGCCGCCGCGCCAGGCGGGAGGGGCCCAGTGCGGCCACATCACGCCCAGCACCGCAAAGGCGCGCCAGCCGTCGAGTTGTGTGTTGCGTCCGGAGTTCAAGTTGCGCGATGTATCCCACGACTTTCCCGGAATCACAAGATGATTGCCACTCTTCTTCGTCCCCGCCCTGCGACTCCTCAGCAGCCCGGCAGGTAGTTCGTGCTGTATGGCTAACCACACGAGTCGCCAGACCAGTAGGCACCGAACCGGGCGAGTTGGTCCTCGCCGAGGACGCCGGGAATCGCCGGATCGCGTCCGAATTGATGGCAGGCCTCCCGCCAAAGATTGCTGCGGACATAGCGCTGGTGTTCCAGCGGCCAACTCGTCCGCAGGAGCCACTCCAGAGTCTCTTCCGGCCTGCCGGTAGCAAGGGCGAGTGAGGCACGCCGTTCCATGATGCGGAGATGTTCAGGAGCTGCTTCCAGTAATTCGGCCCGCTGGTCATGTCTGCCAAGTGCATGTAGCAATTCATCAAGCTCCACCACGGCGATTGGATCGTGCAGGGAGCCGCTTTCAAGGTGGATGACGGCTGCGGCCGAGTTGTCGAGGGCTTTCCAGCAGATCAATCCCGCGATGCGTTGGGCTGAGGGTTGCGGGTCATCTTTCACCAGCGCGAGTGCCTCATGGCAGCGGTTGCGTGCGATGAGCCAGAGGGCGAGTGATTCGTTGGCATTGGCTCCGCGTAATGCGTCTTCAAGTTCCAATCCAGGTGGCACGGTGGATTGCGGCAGTGGTCCGGCGTCATTGAGGAAAGCCTCCCATTCGCATTGCCAAGCAGAATGGGCATGACCGAGCCATGGGGTTTCTCCGCTCCATGCAGGCAGTGGAAATGAGGGCAGCGCGGCGCGATCAAAATCCTCCCGTGCGGTGACCGGCATCCAGTATTCTTCAAACCGCACCTCACCGCCCCTCGGGAATGGCGGCTTCTGGTTTTGGTCTTCGAGCGGTCCGCTCTGGATTTCAGAGTACCCCGTCAATCCGTCGGTGGACGCCTGCGCCCATGACCGGTCATCGCCGAAGCCGTAGGTCCATAATTTCTTCCCGGGCACTTGCGCGGGATCCGCAATGTGGAGCAACCCGCTGCCGGCATCATGATGATAGACACCGAATGTGTTGCCGCTTCCCGGCTTCCAGAAGAAGCCGGTCATTTGTGTGATGTTCCGTTCCCAGTTGCTGCCGTCCTGCGGCCAAGTGATGTCGCTGAGCCTGCGGTCATGGCGCAGGGCCGGACCTTCCGGATAGACAAACTCGGTCTCCGGGGTGGAGGGCACAGCGCAGTTGGTCCACATCATCCACGGGTGGTCGCGTGCGGTCTCGTTGCGCAACGCGGTGCGCTGGATCAGGATCGGACTGTTGCCTAACAATCCAAGTTCGACCACCCATTCCATGCCGGTGCGGGCCTCGCGCTCGCCCACGCGGATGAAGGCGTATTCGCCATCAGGGGTGCCGATGGCTCCGGTGGAGAATCCGACCGGATCGATCGAGGTTGGCGAGTGGGCGATGGGGAAGTTGAACTCAATGCCGCCGGAAATAAAGGCCCATACGGGCAGGATGCGCACGGGTTTGACGACGGAATTGGCAAACAACAGTTCCTTGCCGGTGGTTTTGTTGAAATAGCTCAGGACCCGCCCGCCGAGGTCGGGACAGACGCCGACCCTGACGACATCATTCTCCAGCACCAGTAGACGGAACTCGCGCTGCACGGAGTCGGTCAGCGTGTCGCCATAGCTGGTGTATGGAAACAGGTGCTCCGGGTTCAGAATCAGCGGCAGTTCCGTGAGTGGCAGCGGTGCGTAATAGGGCAGAACGCAGGTGGTTTGGCAGAGCGTTGGCATGGGCTCAATTCGGACTTGAGGCTTTCAGATTCGTCACCTCGAAGGGTTGCAGTGTGAGAGTGAGCGGCTGTCGGGTGTTAGTCCTGATCGAGGGCTTGGCCGCATCCGCCGCCCACGGGCTGCGGAGTTGAACTTCACCGATGACGGAGGCTGGGAGTTCCCATGCTTTCGATAGATCAATCGTGATCGACTGCGGTTTGTCATCCGGGTTGCGCAGGGTGATCGTGCCGCCATCGGTCAGGTTCCATGCGGCGAAGCCGTAGATCTCGTGTTTTTCGGGATCGCCGCCGATCCAATGGCTGTCTGCCAGCAGGCGCTGGTTCGCCCGGCCCCAGCGGATGCATTCGGCCAGCAGTGCCCATGCCTCGTCGGTCATCAGGCCGGGGGTGATGTATAACTCGCCCAGTCCGCTGGCGTATCCGGCCATCATTTGGATTTCGTGGCGGAAGCTGTCGGGATCTTTCGCTGGGGCGGGCATTTGGGCCGGATTGGCCACCGGACCCAACACGAGTCCGTGATACATCAGGGAATTGATGGGAAACAGCGGACTGTTGGAGGCGAAGCGGCGGTGGACGATGCCGTCCTTGTAATTGATCCAGCGTTCGCGCGGGTTGCCCTTGCCGGCGAATGCGGTGTCCTCGCCCTGCCGCCAAACGCTGTCGGCGAAGAAGGTCCAGTAGGGAGATGCCCAAGTGCCGACCGTGCAGTTGATGAAGACGGCGGGATTTGCGCGGCGCAGGTCGCTGGCGACGCTGACCAGACCATCCAGGTCGGCGGAGATCGAGGCGGGTGCGCCGGTGGCCCAGGTGCCGGTGCCGATGCCGTCGAATTTGAAATAGTCCTGCTGATAGTCGTGGATCATCTTGAGGCAGGTGTCGCGGAATGCGGCGCGGTATTTCGGTCCACCGAGCGAGAGTCCGCCGCTGTTGGTTTCGTAGCCCTGCGACTTGCCCAACTTCACCCGCATGGCGTGGGACCGGCCATAGCCGCCCCAAGGGGATAGCCATGCACCCATTTTCGCGCCTTGCGG
>NZ_JBIKBQ010000070.1:0-20983 GCF_058122085.1 Luteolibacter sp.
CCGCCTACTTCGCTGAAGCTACGAAGGCCAAGAAGGCTTCCTCCTTCGCTAAAGCTACGGCGGACAAGACGACAGGCAGGCCGGTCCGACCCAATGGCTCTTTCAGGGGCCTCCCGCAGAAAGCAAATTCCTTGCAGCGGCCTTGTTCATCCTGGTGAACTCGGCTTCCGGGCTGTTGGGAAACCTGAGCAGCACGCGGCGGTTTCCTCTGTTTGCCGTCGCATTGGCCGTGGCGGCGATCGTCGGAGGGACTGCCTGATCCTACTTTGGCAGTCGAAAAATGGCCCCCGTCATGATCAAGCGAGTGCTTGCAGCAGTTCTTTTAATCGCAGGCTGCAAACTGATTCTAACCCCTTGAGAATCACCGCCCGATAGGAAGTCGGACGGTGTTTGAGGGCCTACTTGACCGGAACAGAAAGCAGTTTGACCATTTCCTGCCCCACGCCCGTGGCGGACGCCGGATTCTGGCCGGTGACCAGACGCTCATCGACCACCACCTTTGCTTCGAAATTCGGCGCCGCGTGATGTTTGGCTCCCCGCTTGATCAAGGTGTCCTGGAGTAGGAACGGCACCACTTTTTCGAGTTTCACGGCGCGTTCTTCGTCGTTGGTGAATGCGGCGACGTTCTTACCAGCCACCAGATAGCCGCCATTTGCCAATTTGATGTTCACCAGTCCGGCAGGTCCGTGGCAAACCGCGCCCACGACGCCGCCCTGGTCGTAGATCGCACCGCCGATGCGCGCCAAGTCTGCGTTATCTGCGAAATCCCACATGGTTCCGTGGCCCCCGGCGTAGAAAATGGCGGTATAAGACGCGGGATTGACGTCCTTGGGAGTCAGCGTGTTTTCGATCGCTTTGACGTTTGCGGGGTTTTCCATGAAAGCCTTGTTGATAGGATCACTGAGATCGTTGCCATCGATGGGCGCCTTGCCACCCTTCGGGCTGACGTAGTCGATCGTGAAGCCAGCCTCCGAAAGAACGTGATGAGGGTGAGTGACTTCTGCGAGATAGAACCCGGTGGACTCTCCGGTATCCCCTTTCTTGTCGTGACTGGTGAGGACGAACAACACCCGTTTCGATGGCGAGGAAGCCGGGGCGGCGGGAGAAGTTTCCGCGGCGAGAAGCGGTGATGCGGCGAGCACGGCGATGGCAAGTGAGTGGAGTGTTTTCATGTCGGTGCAGTATTGATTCGAACACGCCATCGCAAAAATCGAATGATTGAATTGCAGCGATGCCCATGGGCGATGATTCTTCGAGCATGGAGCTGCGCCATCTAAGAACGTTCCGGGCCGTCGCGGAAGAACTGCATTTCAGCCGGGCGGCGGCGAGACTGCATGTGGCACAACCCGCACTCAGCCGGACGATCATGGATCTGGAGTCGGAACTGGGAGTCAGACTGTTGGAGCGAAACTCGCGTGGAGTCGCTCTGACAGAAGCAGGCAGCCTCTTCCTAGAGCGGGTGAAGTGCATTCTTGACGATACCCAAACTGCGGTCAGCGAGACCCAGCGCCGCTCCCGGGGTGAAACGGGAATTCTGAGGATCGGCTTCATCGGGACTCTTAGCTTCGAGCTCCTGCCCCGCCTGCTGAGAGTTTACCGCGCGGCGTTCCCGGCGGTGGAGTTGGTCCTTCGCGAACTGGGCCCCACCCGGCAGCGTGCGGAAATCCTCGCCGGAACCTTGGACTGCGGCTTCATCGGCCTTACTTCGCAGACTCTGGATCCTGAACTGGAAATGACACTCGCCGCCGAGGATTCGCTGGTTGCCGCCCTACCCGACACCCATCGTCTTGCGGGAAACGGGACGGTCCGTCTGATCGATCTGAGAGACGAGGCGTTCTACCTGACCGCCCGTTCCAATGCGCCTGCTTATAATCCGTGGCTCATCGGACTTTGTCAGAACGCCGGCTTCGAACCTCGGGTTTCCTTTGAAGTCGACCGCTCGGCAACGGTGCTGAACTACATCGCCGCGGGTTTCGGGGTGTCGGTTTTTCCCAGCCGAATCGCCGCCCTGGCGACTCCGGGAGTGGTGTTTCTGCCGCTCGGCGACCCGCTGCCCACCTATCACTACAAACTTGCGTGGGCGCGTGGAAACACGAACCGGCGGGTTTCCGACTTTGCAAAACTGGTGAACGAGCAGCTGGGCAACTCGGCATGATCTTTCAACCGATGATGAAATTTGAATCGCCGGAAACCGAAAACACCCGGAAAACTCTCCCGTGACCTGCAAACGCCTCCTCGGAACCGCCACGACTCTCTTCCCGCTGTGGATCATTCTCGGTTGCGCATGGGCATGGATGGATCCTGCGGCGTGGACGTGGTTTCGCCCGCACATCGAAGTCGGGCTCGGGGTGATCATGCTGGGAATGGGCCTCACCCTGCGCTTCGCCGACTTCACGGCGGTCGCCCGCGACCCGAGAAACGTCGCGCTCGGCGTGGCGGCGCAGTTTCTCATCATGCCGACCGCCGGATGGATCATCGCCCGTGTGTTCCAGCTTGAGACGGGGCTTGCGATCGGCCTGATCCTCGTCGCGTGCTGTCCCGGCGGCACAGCTTCCAACGTGATCTGTTACCTGGCCAAGGCAAACGTCCCGCTTAGCGTGTTGCTCACGATGTGCTCCACCGTGGTCGCCATTTTCGCCACGCCGCTTCTCACCCGGTGGCTCGCCGGGGCGTGGCTGCCGGTGGATGCCGCCGCGCTTTTCCGTTCGATGCTCGTCGTCGTCCTACTGCCCCTCGTCTGCGGGGTGACGGCGAATACGCTGATGGAGAAAATGAAACACCCGGGAAGGATCCGCAGCTGGGTGGATGCCATTGGGCCCTTGTTGAGCGCCCTAGTCATCGTGCTGATCGTCGGCTGCATCGTCGCCTCCAAAAAGCCGGAGATCGCCCGCTCCGCCATGCCGCTTTTCGTTTCGGTGTTTTTACTGCACTTTGTTGGGTTCATCACCGGCTATCTTTTTGCCTGGGCGAGCGGTTGCAAGGAGGCTCTGCGCCGCACGATTTCCATCGAGGTGGGGATGCAGAACAGCGGCCTTGGTGCGGCGCTCGCCACCCGGCACTTCTCCCATCTTGCGCTCGCGCCGGTCCCGGCTGCGATCTCGGCGGTCTACCATTGCCTGATCGGCAGCCTGCTGGCCGCCTGGTGGCGCTCCCGTCCGCTGGATGACGGTGCGAAGTGACGGATCTCCGCCAAACAAAAAAACGCCGCCCGGCACGAGGCCGGACGGCGTGTTGATGGTTTCGGTTCCGAGGATCAGGCGGCTTTCGAAGCATGTTTCGCTTCGAGGGCTTTCTTGGCCTGCGCAACGATGGCGGAGAAGGCAGCGGCATCGGTGATCGCGAGATCCGAGAGAATCTTGCGGTCAGCTTCGATACCGGCGGCTTTCAGGCCTTCGATGAAGCGCGAGTAAGTCATATCCTCGTTGCGAACAGCAGCGTTGATACGCTGGGTCCACAACCGGCGGAATTGACCTTTGCGTCTTTTCCGGTCGCGATATTCATACGTCATCGCCTTACGGACAGCGTCCTTGGCGTAACGGAAGAGTTTCGAGCGGAACCCGCGGCAACCCCCATTTCCCCGCCCTCCAGTCTACGCCGCCTACTTCGCTGAAGCCACGAACGCCAAGAGGGCTTCCTCCTTCGCTAAAGCTACGGCGGACAAGACGACAGGCAGGCCGGTCCGACCCAATGGCTCTTTCAGGGGCCTCCCGCAGAAAGCAAATTCCTTGCAGTCAGTATGTCCTTGAGCGGCTCTGGAATCGCCACGCTCTCAATGCTCACACGCCGGCAAACCACCCGGATAGACCACTCCACTGGTGATCCGCACCTTGTCCCGGGACTCCAGAAAACGAAGCAGGCCGTCGAGATCCATGCCCATCGCCGAGCCGGTGTGGAAGGTGACGGATTTCCCGAAGCGCTCGCTCACAACTTCCATCAACAGGCTGAGCCGAATGCCGTCCGGATAGGCGGAAACAAGGTCGATGATGTCGTGTCCGTGGATGGCGATGGCGTCGGTCATGAATTTCGTGAGCAGGGTGGCGGATAGTGAGAGTCACGATTCGAAGACCGCAAGGCAAGCTCGTACTGGCGAGAGCAATTATCGGGCCTGACTGAGCAAAAAAGAACCCGGCGGAAACCGAAGCGCATGGGGGGAGAGGCTGGCTTCGTGTTCCGCCGGGGCTCTTGTCCAGGGGATTGTTCTCCGCGAGCTCCCTGGGGGGAGAGGGTTCTCGCGACAACAGAAGCAACTTATCCCATTATCGGCCGTTCCGGCATTCCGTGATCGCGTGTACGGGTTCGCGGAGGGCAATCAAGCTGGACCTCGGTCGTTCACTTCGCAGGCGTTTCCTTCAAAATGCGCCGCAGCCACTTGGGAATAGGTTTCCCTTCGAAGATCCGGCGACCTTGCTCATAAACCGCCACCTTGCGGAAAGACTCCCGCAGGTCGTCGTTGTCGAAGACCCAGACATTGGGCAGTTCGCGGATGGCGGCTTGGAGGTTCGCCAAGGTCCGTGGGTAACGGGTGATGAGTTTGTCCGATGGCACATCGTGACCGCCTTGGGAGACGCGCATCGCCACGCGCTGCTCCGACACCTCCGGGCCGGAGATCCCGATGAAGCAGAGGACCACCGTGTATCCCCGCGCCGCCGCGTCTTTCAAGAACGCCAGTTTGTCGCCGACCGGGTCGGAAAAGACGGTCTCAAACACAAAACTCTCTCCTTGTTCCACCAGCGCACTCCGCAGGGCCCCCGCCACCCGCGCGGCGGCGTAGGACTCCATCTCCAACTCCAGCGCCAACACGTCCGCGTTGATGAACCGCAGTCCGGCGGGCTTGAGATGGGAGTGGTAGAACGTGGTTTTTCCAGCTCCGTTAGGGCCGGTCACCGCCACGATCAACGGTCGCTGGTCGATGACAGACCTCATCGTTTTACAGCTTTGACGACTTCAAACTGACGATTGACGAAGCGCCCGATGGCGCGTTTGCCATCGGCGGTGATGCGGATGAGCAATCCCGGGGTATCGGATTGCTCGTAATGAGGATACGGCAGGGTCTTGAGATGCTCGGCAACGCGCTTTCGGCCCACTGCGGAGTCTGCGGATTCCAGACATTCCGAGATCGGCCTGGCGGACCCGGCGCGGGACAAGGCCATCGCCTGGACGCCTTGGAGCAGAGGTTCGACGGCGCGTCCCAGTTTCGCCCAGAACTCGATCTGGCCTGCAATCGAGCGCTCTGCGGCCCTGGCGGTGAGACGTGCATCAAGGACCAGGGTGTCGGAGAGTTTCACAGGCTGGCTCATGGGAGAATGGTAGCAAAAGGCTACCGCATGTCAAGGTGGGCGGCATGCAGGAAATTCCCGGCTCCCCTGTGTCATAACTATTTGAGGAAACCCACGTTTCTCTCACTCCCCCAGCGCCCGCCCGGTCATCTGATCGCGGCGGGTGTTTTGGTTTCTCCACACAACACATCCCCAACCATTCATCATCATGAACCCCAGCACCACCCCCCAAAACCAAACGCTCCTCGATGGCATCTGCCGCCGTGGAGTCCTTGTCGCAACCTCCGTCCGTTACTGGCGCGGCTGCAAACGCCTCAATCCCGAAGACCTCGGCCTTGATCCCGCACACGTCTCCGACCGTCTCATCCAGCTCGGTCACAAGCGCCTGATCCCGCGCGACGCGCTCTCGGCCTTCGCCCTGATCGAGTCCCGGGTGCAGGCCACCGTCGAAGGATCCAGCTTCCCGTTCCATGGAGGCATCGGCCGCTTTGTTCCGAATCCTCGCCTCGGCGACCTCACCGACAAGCTCGACAAACTCCGCGATGAATTTCGTGAAGCCACGTTGGACTTCGTCGCTGGCTACACACCGCTGCGTGAAAACGCGATGGTCGAATGGCGCGAGGCCGCCCGTCACATGAACGGCAGCACCGAACGCCTGATCGCCACCATCGAGCAATCGTTTCCGCCCGCCGGCACCTCACACCGCTGAAAGTCAGCTGACGGCAGCCTCCATCCGCTTTCCCAGCCCGCCCGGTCACGCACCCGGCGGGCTTTTCCGTGCCCACACCACGAACACCAGTCCCTTTCACCCGACACGTCAATAGTCCTTGATGGACCAATGTTGGGGTGCCGTCAGCCTCCACTCGGTCACGCATGAAGCCATCCCGAGGGGGCAGATCACCTCGTCATCCTCTTCGTCATCGAATCCGGACTGCATCACGTAGCTTCGCCACCAGCGGCAGCCCCTCGGGATCATTCAGCGGCACGCAACGGGATACCTCCGGCCGGATCATCGGCAGCAGCAGTGGCACGGGGAAATGCCAGGATGTCACGAAGGTGCCTGTTCCGCCGCCAGGCGCGAAAAAATCAGGGTGAAGATAAACGGGGGCACCTGTTTGACGGATAGGGGAACTTTGATGGGCTGCTTACAGCCCGGAAGTCACTCCACCCTGAGCCAAACGTCCCACAATCCTTTTTGCTTATCCATTCCCGGCCACACGTCGCGCCTGAACTTCCACACCGGCTCGTCCGGCTTGAATTTCTCCGCCTCAAAAGGACACCTCCGCTCGGCATTGGGCTGAAAGCTCTGCGTCGAGGATCTCCCGCGCCACTCGTAAACGAAGCTGACATGCTGCCAGTCCCCCACCCTGCAATCCCGCACGTCGCGGCAAGTTGGCATTTTATCGCGGAACGGGAACGCCTCTCCCCAAGCGTGACCTTAATGCGTGGCCGGTGTGGCGGTCCGGATTGAGTGCACCAGACGGCGGGAACCCAAACCTGCCGCAAGCGGGCCTTGGTGTGTCTGGAGAGCCACTGGTGAGTTCCAGACCGAGCATGTCCGGTTCAAAACTGCCGGAAAACTGCCGGAATTGGAATTTCACCCCGCTTTAACAGAGCGTATTTTTAAACGTAAGTCCCTAATTATGACTTGGAGCCGGCTATCAGAGTCGAACTGATGACCTACTGATTACAAATCAGTTGCTCTACCACTGAGCTAAGCCGGCCGGTGTTCCCGCGGAACGAGGCGGAGTATTCTCATTCAGGCCCTGCCGCAAAGCGCAAATTCCACTCGGATGAGGAATTTATTCCCCGGCCGCCCGCGACGCCGCGCTCCAGGCCCCGCAATGCGCCACGTTTGACATGTAACCCATTTCATGGAGATAATTCCGCCTTGAAAGCCACTCCCGGCGTGCCGACGTCGTCCTTGGACCTCCATCTTCTCAAATCTCCAATTCAGTGCTCCCATCCCTCACCGGCCAATCCCCGGAAAATCTCGCCGCTTGGCTCAAGGACGCTGGCGAAACCGCTTTCCGCGCCGACCAGATCCTCGAATGGGTCTGGAAAAAAAAGGTCACTTCCATCGAGGCGATGACCAACCTTCCCGCCGCCCTCCGCGCGAAACTGGCAGACTCCTTCCGCCTCGCCGCGCTCGAACACAGCACTACCCAGGGCTCCGCCGACACCACCCGCAAGTTCCTCTTCCGCCTGCACGACGGTCGCTACGTGGAAAGCGTGCTGATCCCCGCCAACCCCGCGCTCTACGGCGAGAAATCCGACCGCCGCACGCTCTGCGTTTCCTCGCAGGTCGGCTGTGCTTACGGCTGCAAGTTCTGCGCCTCCGGTCTCGCCGGCTTCACCCGCAATCTCGACGCCGCGGAAATCGCCGGGCAGGTCCTCGCCGCCGAGCAACTCTCCGGCGAGCGCGTGGATTCCCTCGTCTTCATGGGCATGGGCGAACCACTCGCCAACCTCGACAACCTGCTAGCCGCCATCGCCCTGATCACCGGCCCGAAAACCCTGCACCTCGGCGCGCGCCACCTCACCATTTCCACCTCCGGCCTGGTCCCGCAGATCAAACAGCTCGCCGAGCATCCGCAGCAGATCCGCCTCGCGATTTCCCTGCACGGCGCGACCGACGACGTCCGCCAGCAGATCATGCCGATCAACAAGAAATGGCCGGTCGCCGAGTTGTTCGCCGCGCTTGATCATTGGAACGCCAAGAAGACCCAGAAGCTCACGCTCGAATACATCCTCATCCAGGACGTCAACGACTCGCTCGAACAAGCCGCCATCCTCGCCCGCCACGCCCGACGGTTAGGCGCGAAGGTGAACCTCATCCCCTACAACACCGTCGAGGGACTCGAGTGGAAACGCCCGCCAAACAACCACTGCCGCGCCTTCCAACAGGTGCTGCAGAACGCCGGCGTCACCGCGAACCTGCGCCTCGAAAAAGGCCACGACATCGACGCCGCCTGCGGCCAGCTCCGCCTCAAGCAGGAGACAGCGGAAGGGATCATCGAAGCTCCCGCCAAACGATAGCCGTCGGTCACATCCCCTTCAGCGCCTTCTCCATCTCCTCGAGCATCTTCAGCGATTCGATCATGGACTGGTACATCAGCCAAGTCAGCACGAGCGTGGCCAGGGTGATGCCGGCTTTCCACGCCGGTTTCAGAGTCGGGTGCCACCAGACCAAAGGCAAGGCCAGCGGTCCGACAGATAGAATCGCGATCACGATGACCGACGTCCGGAAATACCACGGCAGGTTGCTGGCCGGATTAAAATCATCGACCAGCAAAACGGCTGGCCCGTGCCGCTGGTCGAGTTGCGGACGCCCCCACGGGGTGAGCCACGTCAGCGACAATCTGGGGCTGATCGCCATCCACGATCCGGATTTGCTGAACCGCGAGGTTTGGCTCACCGTGAAAGGCCACGGCTGCGGCTACGAGACCGTCCGCACCGCGATCAAGGCGGCCAAGGTCGCCGGAGTCGCTAGATTCGCGCGTGACAGGTCTTCCCCTACCAGTTCGACTTCGAACCGGTCCTCCACGGCCGCCACCAGTCGCACGATCGCCAGCGAGTCGAGTCCGGCCTCAAACAAATCCCCGTCTTCGGGAAAATCCCAATCCAGGTCGATGACCCCTTCATCGTTCAACCAGTCGATCAGTTCCACGGGGGTCGGTGATTTCTTGTTCGTTACTTCCATGTGCAAAAACGGTGCTATGACTTTTTCGCCCCTTCAAGCGGAAAGGTTGGAAAAATTTATTTGACGGACAAGCGGCTGAAATTTCACGGAGCAAGCCACCGGAAGAGCATCGTCCTTGCACGCCCCCGGCAGGACCGCTAGGACTTCGCCATGCCTTCCCCGCAGCGCTTTCATCACCGGCAGTTCGCCGATGTGGACGCGTTGGTGGCGTTGAAAAAATCCCGCCGCGTCTCCGTCTGCATCCCCACGCTCAACGAGGCGGAGACCATCGGCCCGATCGTTTCGATCATCCGCGATTCGCTCGCGCGCCGCGGACTGGTCGATGAGATCCTCGTCATCGACTCCGGTTCCACGGACGCCACCCGCGAACTCGCCGCTGCCGCGGGAGCCGGCGTCCACCTCGCCTCCGGAATTCTACCGGACCGGACGGACTATTGTGGGAAGGGCGAAAACCTCTGGAAAGCCCTCCACGTTTCCAGCGGCGACATCGTCTGTTATGTCGATGGCGACATCTCGAATTTCCACCCCGGCTTCGTCACCGGACTCGTCGGCCCGCTGCTCGCCGACCCCGCCATCGACTACGTCAAGGCCTTCTACGAACGCCCGCTTGCCTATGGCGACGAGTCCCACTCGACCGGCGGCGGGCGTGTTTCGGAAATCCTCATCCGGCCGCTGATCTCGCTGTTCTATCCGGAGCTCGGCGGCATCCTCCAGCCGCTTTCCGGCGAATACGCCGCCCGCCGCGAGACTCTGGAATCGCTCGCGTTTCCCGTCGGCTACGGCGTGGAAATGGCGCATCTCATCGACCTCGCGCGCGACGGGAAAATCGACCGCATCGCCCAGACCGACCTCGTCAAACGCATCCACCGCAACCGCGACGACGACGAGCTCGGCAGCATGGCCTTCGCCATCCTCCGCGTGGTTCTCCGGCGCCTGGAACGCGACGGCAAGCTCACTCTCGCCGCTCCCCTGCCCGCCCTCTATCAATCGTGGGCCATCAACGGCGAGAGCATCGAACCGCTCGCGAAAACCATCCACGAGCCCGAGCGCCCGCCGGTCCGGGGTGACTCAGGCATTCCTGCCTGATCTTTACTTTATTGCCCGCGGGAAGCGCAGGCGGGAACGCCTGTGTCACCCTCGTGATTTCCAATCCTTGCCAAACCCGGAAATTTCGTTAGCTTGTTCAAATGAACGACCCCGAACCGCTCAGTTCGCGCATCCAGGACATGCCATACGACCAGCGGCCGCGGGAAAAACTCGCATCGCTCGGACCCGCCGCCCTCGACAATGCCGAGCTGATGGCGTTGTTCATCTCCACCGGAATGAAAGGTCGCAGCGCGATCGAGATCGGGCGGGAACTGATCGCCAAATACGGGTCGATGGGCGCGCTCGGCGGTTTGCCGGTCGCCGAGTTGTCGAAAATCAAGGGTCTTGGTCTGGCAAAAGCCTCGAAACTCGCGGCGGCCTTCGAGCTCGGAACCCGCGTGGCCCGCGAGCAACTGCGGGATGTCTCGCTCGAAACGCCCGAGCTGATCCATAATTTCTTCGGGCCGCAGCTCCGGCATTTGTCGCAGGAACAAGTCATGGTCGCGGTGCTCGACACGCGCTTGCGGCATGTGGCGACCACGGTCGTCTCGGTCGGCACCGTCAACGATTCGAGCGCGCATCCGCGGGAAATTCTCCGCCCGGTGATCACCCGTGGAGCTTACGGATTCATTTTAATTCACAACCACCCGTCGGGCGACCCGAGCCCCAGCCGCGCGGATGAAATCGTGACCAAGCGGATGGTGGAGGCGGCGAAACTGATGCAGGTTTGCTTCCTTGATCACGTCATCATCGGCAGGCCGTCGCCGGGCAGGGCTCCTTATTATTCGTTCCGCGAGGCGGGTTTGGTTCCCTGAGTTGCTTTTCGCAAACCGCGGCCCTAGGCTCCGCCGAAATTCCGCATGTATCGCCTCCACCTCACCCGGAACCTGCGCACGCTCGCATTCCTGCTGACCCTTGCCGCGTTGTTAGGCGCCACCGGCGTCCTGTGGTGGGCGAACCACACCGGCCTGCCCGAGCCGTGGCGCGCCGCCATCGAGCGGGAGACCTCGAAACAGGGAGTTCATCTCAAGATCGGCGGTTTGCGCTACGCCGTCTTCCGGGGGATCGTCGCCACCGACGTTAGGGTCTATTCCGAAGCCGAACACCTGCGGGAGTTTTCCCGGCTGGAACGCGTCGTTCTCAGCTTCGACAACACCAAGCTCGCGCGCGGCACCATCCACCTCAAAAGGCTCCAGCTCGACGACGCCCGCCTCGTCCTGGCCGTGGACCCGAAAGATCCCGAGTCCGAAACCCTTGACATCACCGAAGCGAACGGGACCGTGTTGATGCCCGGCGAGCGGCGCCTGGAAATCCGCGACGCCCACGGCAAAATCGCCGGAATCGACGTCACCCTCAACGCCCGCCTCATCGGCTATCAGCAGGAGGGAAGCAAACCGCCCGACGATTCCAACGAGGGCAAACGGCGCGCCCTGCTGGCAAAGGTGATCAACGAGCTGGAGAAGTGGAATTTCGATAGAAACCACGCTCCCGCCCTGCAGATCACCGCCGAGGGCGACATCAACGACCACTCCTCGATCACCGCCAAAATCGGGTTGAGGATCCAAGGCATGGAGAAAAACGGACATGTCCTCAACGAAGTCACCGCGCAGGCGGACATGGCCGGCGACGTGCTCACCGTCACCTCGCTGCGTGCGACCGACTCACGCGGGGTTTTCGAGGGACACATCGACTACAACCTGCGGGACCGCGAGGGCCGCTTCGATGTCTCCTCGTCGCTGGAGGTTCCCCAACTCCTCACCGCGTGGCTCGGACTGCCAGCGCTTCACGACGTTTCAATCGGCGGAAAACAACGGCTGGAAGCCGAGGGGGATTTCCAACTGGATGAGAAAAACGTGCCGCAGATCAAGCTGACCGGCCACGCCCGCTGCGAATCGGTGACGCTGCGGGGAATGCCGTTCGATGCCGTGGAAGGCGCGTTCTCATGGCGGGACGGAGACCTGTTTCTGCGGGACTTGCGCTTGATCCGGCCGGACGGTGAAGCTAAGGGCAAGGCGATGGTCGAGTGGCCCCTGGTCCGGCTGGAGTTGCACAGCACCCTGCCGGTGCCGGTCTATCGACCGTTTTTCGTCAAGCAACCGCTGGAGATCGTCCTCAATGATTTCTCCGAGCGCGAGGGCGCGTCGGTCGATGTCAGGCTGGAAGGCGGCTTCGACGTGACTAACAGATTCGCCTGGGCCTACACCGGCAGCGGCTCGGTGAGAAACCTGAACTACAAGGGAGTGCCGGTGAACTCGGCGAAATGCCAGTTTTCGCTCAACCACCACGAGCTGGATTTTTACGACGGCACGGTGGTTTTCAACTACTCGGATTACGCCCTTCACCAGGCCTTCAACGGACCGACCGAAGGCACCGCGAAGGTCGGCCGCATCCGCTACGACGCGCCGAGCAAACTGGTGGAAGTCGAGGACGTGCGCGGCGCGTTCTGGGCCGCGCCGATGGTCCGGCTGTTCGCGCCGAAAGTCGCGGACACCCTCGAACAATACCGCTTCCACCAACCGCCGGAACTCAAAGGCGCCGGCGTGGTGGACGTCACGCCGCAGGGACGCACCGCCCTGGACGTTTCCTTCAGTTCCGACCATCCGGCGGACTATCAGTTTCTCGGCGAGAACCTCACGCTCGACCGCCCCTCCGCGCAAGTCGCCATCCGCGGTGAGCGGACCCGCGTCACCAACCTCAAGCTCGACGCCTTCGACGGACCTGTGGCCGGAAATTTCGAGTATCTCGGCGGAGGCCGGCTCAAGGGCGAGCTGAGCTGGACCAAGCTGTCGATCCCCGGCCTGACCTCCACCTACGGTTTCCAGATGAAAGGCGCCGGCGACGTCACCGGCCGGATCGATTTCTCGCTCACCGACAGCAAGGTGGAAACCATGGCAGGCGAGGGATTGCTCGCGCTGGAAAAAGCCGAGCTATTTTCCGTCCCGATGTTCGGCCCGCTCACCCCGCTGATCGGAGGCGTGCTGAATGACGAGAGAGCGGGCTTCCAACGGGCGAAAAGCGCGTTCTTCACCTTCAAGATCCAAGACGGCATCCTCACCAGCAACGATTTCCAAACTGCCACCACTTCGCTCAACTTCACCGGCGATGGCTCGCTCGACCTGAAAGAGCGGACCATCGACATGACCCTGCGGATGAACGCTCGCGGCCTGCTCGGATTAATCACCTTGCCGCTGCGGCCGTTTTCCGGGCTATTCCAATTCCGCGGAACCGGTCCGCTCAAAGCCCCCAAATGGGAAAGCCTCAAGTTCACCGCTCCTCAGGAAACCCAGAAACAAATCCTGCTGGAAGCGCCGCGGGCCAAAGTCATCGACGACGGCGAATGATGGATATTTTTTCAAGTCACATCTTGCGCCCGCCAGCGGGAAGGGCTAGTTTTTTTTCGACGCCGGTGAATCATGAAGGTTCATCCGAAAACCAAAACCAACCCCCATGAACAATCCATTTCCCGCCGCTAACACACTCGATCCGGAAGCAGGCTTCACTCAGACACCCTCGGTTTCACAGGCCGCGAACGATCTCCGCGCCGCCGCGGGCGAAAAAGCCCGCGAATTCGTCCACACCGCCGAAGAAAAAGCCGCCGCGCTGAAGGGCCGCGCCGTCGAGTCCGCCCAGCAGTTCCGCGACACCGCCACCGAGCGGGCCAGCCAACTCAAGGCCACCGCCACCGAAAAGGCCCTCCATTTCAAGGAATCCGCCACCGAACAATGGCAGGACACCCGGGTGAAAGCCAAGGAACTGCACATCACGGCCGAGGATTACATCCGCCAAAATCCCACCAAATGCGTGCTGAGTGCCCTCGGTGCGGGATTCCTGATCGGCCTCATCGTCCGCCGCTGAGAAACATGACCTCCTGTCAGGTGGGTTTTCCTCCAGTCTCATGAGTTCTTCGTCTGACATCGTGCCGGCTCCTCCCGAAGAAGCCGCACAGCCCGAGTCGCAGCCGCAGGACCCGCTCCCCGCCAATTGGCGCGAAGCCTTGATGTCCTTGGTCGCGACCCGGCTGACCCTGATTGAGCTGGAGGCAAAAGACGCCGCCAAGCAAACTGCTAGGCGCGGCTCGTCGCTTGCCGCGGCGGTTGGATGCATCGTTTTCGCGTGGGCCCTCCTTCTCGCAGGAGGAGTTTCCATCATTGCGAAATCCGCCGACCTGCCATGGGACCAGGTCGCCATCGGTGCCGCTGTTCTCCACCTCTTGGGTGGCATCATCCTCGCCCGGCTGGCCAGACCCTCGGCAGCCACCGCGTTTCCCATCACCCGTGCTGAATTTCAAAAGGACCGAGAATGGATCGAAAATTTCCAAAAGACCAAGAAATCGAACGACTGATCCGCCTCGGCGAAGCAGCCCGCTCCTGCCTGGAGCACGAGGCGGTTTTGCTCAAACAGCGGCTCGACGTCCCCGCGAGAATCCGCGGTTCCCTGAAGGAGCACCCGGCGGGCTGGCTGCTCGGATCATTGGCGTCAGGACTCGCCGCCAGCTTGCTTCTCCGCCTCAAACCCCGCCGCCCCGCGGAAAAAAAGCACCGGGGCTTGCCGCTCACCCTGCTGGGTCTCACCTTAACCGCCATTCGTCCCATCGCAAAAGTCTGGCTCACCGACCAAGTGAAAAGCTATCTCACCGGTCAGACACGCACCTCGGCGGTCAACTCCACTCAGTTTAACCGGATCCCTTCATCTAAACCTTTATAAATCCATTCATGTCTGCACATCAGGTTCTCGATCACGTCGATCAATACCTCCAACTCGGGCGCGATTATGACTGCTCGGACCTCCACCTTCCCACCGCCTATCCACCCGCATGGCGGCGTTTCGGTCAACTTTCCCCGATCTGGACCGACCATGATCCGCTGACTCCCGAGGACACCGAGCGCCTTGCCCGCTCTTTCCTCGGCCAGAAGGAATGGGACCGGCTCCAAAAACATGGTGACATCGACTTCGCCTACTCCGCGCCCAACGGACGCTACCGCGCTTCCGTCGTCAAGCAGCGCCTCGGCTACGACATGGCCTTCCGGATCATCAACGACAAGATCAAGTCGATCGAAGACATCGGACTACCGCTCGAGCACATTCTGCCGCTCACCCGCTATCAGAACGGCCTCGTCCTCGTCACCGGCTCCGTCGGCTCCGGCAAGTCCACCACCCTCGCCGCCCTCGTCGATTTCATCAACCGCGACCGCGAGGACCACATCCTCACCCTCGAAGACCCGATCGAATACGTCTTCGAATCCAAAGGCTGCCACGTCAACCAACGCGAAGTCCACAAGCACACCGAATCCTTCGCCCGCGCTCTGCGGGGCGCGCTGCGGGAGGACCCTGACGTCATCATGGTCGGAGAAATGCGCGACCTCGAGACCATCCAGCTCGCTCTCACCGCCGCGGAAACCGGCCACTTGGTTCTCGGCACCCTCCACACCGGAAACGCCCCGCGGACCCTCGACCGGGTGCTCGACGTGTTCCCCACCGACCAGCGCGAGCAGATCCGCATCATGGTTTCCGAGTCGCTCCGCGGCATCCTTTCCCAACAGCTCGTCCCCCGCGCCGACGGCAATGGCCGCGTTCTCGCCCTCGAACTCCTGGTCAACACCCCCGCAGTCGCCAACTGCATCCGCGAGGGCAAAACCTTCATGCTTCCCGGCGTGATGCAGACCGGCAAGAACGTCGGGATGATCACGATGGACGAATCGCTGCGCCAACTCTACGTGCAATGCCTCATCTCCAGGGAAGAGACGCTGTTCCGCTCGGATGACAAGAACCAGATGAAGGCGTTCTTTGAATCCTGACCCGCTCCCAACCGAACCGGTCACCCCAAAGGCAACACTCCAAAAACCCATTATTCCTCTCACTTCTCCATGGCCAAGATCGACAATTTTTTCCGCTATCTGATCGCCACCAAGGGTTCGGACCTTCATTTGTCCGAAGGCCAGGTGCCCAAAATCCGCGTCCACGGCGCGGTCGTCAACATCCCCGACCAGCAAGCTCTGGCAGGAGACAGCTTCAGGGATCTTCTCGCCGAAATTTGTGACGCCAAGGCCTTCCAGCGCTACCTCGAAGACGGCGATCTCGACTTCGCCTACGAAATGGACGTGGACTCCCGTTTCCGCTGCAACTATCTGAAACAGCAGAACGGCCTCGCCGCCGTCTTCCGCTTGATCCCCACCGAAATCGCCACGCTCGAAAGCCTCGGAGTGCCGGAAGTCGTCAAGGAATTCGGCCACATGCGCTCCGGCCTCGTCCTCGTCACCGGCCCCACCGGCTCGGGCAAGTCCACCACGCTCGCCGCGCTGCTCGACTACATCAACATCAACTTCAACCGCCACATCATCACGGTGGAGGAGCCCATCGAGTTCGTCCACCGCAACAAGCGCTCCATCATCACCCAGCGCGAGGTGCCGATCCAGACGCCCTCCTTCGCCGACGGCCTGCGCGCCGCGCTGCGGGAAGACTCGGACATCGTCCTCGTCGGGGAAATGCGGGATTTGGAAACCATCTCGCTCGCCCTAACGGCCGCCGAAACCGGCCTGCTCGTCTTCGGCACGCTCCACACCAACAACGCCCGCAAGACCGTTGACCGGATCATCGACGTGTTCCCCGCCAACCAGCAATCCCAGGTCCGCACCATGCTCGCGGCCTCGCTGCGCGGCGTCGTCGCCCAGCTGCTTTGCAAGCGCGTGGACAAGCCCGGCCGGACCGCCGTGCACGAGATCATGTTCGCCACCCCCGCCGTCGCCGCGATCATCCGCGAGGGCGCGACCCAGAAACTCTACGACGTCATCACCGGCGGCAAGAACGAAGGCATGCAGTTCATGGACGAATCGATCTGGTCGAAACTCCGCGAAGGCATGATCTCGCCCGAGGAAGCCTACATGAAGGCCATCGACAAGACCCGCTTCAAGAAATTCCTGCCAGAACATCTCTCCCGCCTCGGCGAAGCCTCCGGCGAGAGCCCGATGACGCACTGACCGGCAAAGGGGGGCGGACATCTTGTCCGCCCGGACGATGTGAAGAGAAAGAGCCGGGCTTCGCGCCCCCGCTTTCGCCGCGCATCGGCAAGTGGACAAAATGTCCACACCCCCTATTTCGCCCCCCACCTTCGGTGACACCCGCCAAGCAAGAGGATTCAGAACGGCTCGTCGTCGCTCCAGGCGTCGTCGTTTCCCACGTTCCACTCCTCCACCAGCTCCGCCGGGAAATCCTCGAGGAACCTCGACGGGCGGCAGATGACGTCGCCGGTGTAGGACTTCGGGTTCATCATCGGGAAGGTCAAATAGAGATCGTCCTTCGCCCGCGTCAGCGCCACGTAGAACAGGCGCCGCTCTTCCTCCAGCATCGGCTGGTCCTCCGCCTCGAGGATGCGGCCGTTAGGAAACTGCCCGTCCACCAGCCAGATCAGGAACACCACCTCCCACTCCAGCCCTTTCGCCTGGTGGATGGAGGAGAGCGTGACTTTCTCGTCGTCGCGCTCGCTCTTGTCGCCCGTCGGCTCGCCGTCCACCGAGCTCATCAGCGAGAGCTGGGCGAGGAAATCGAGGATGTCGTCGAAGCCGCCGCCATACTGCGAGAGCTGCTCGATGTCGCTGCGGCGGTTCTCGAAATTCTCGAAGCTCGCCTTGAGATACTCGTCATAGACTCCCTCCAGGATGCTGAAAATCATCTCGGAAGGCCGGGCGAACTCCCCGCCCGGCGTCAACTCGTCCAACACATAACAGAGTTGCTGCCAGTGCTTCACCGCCTTCTTCGGCACCTTGAACTTCAGGAACAGGTCCGACCACTTCGGCGGCAGCTCCTCCTTCGCCGCCCAACCGCTCTTCAGCCACTCGCTCCACAGCTTCTGCGCCGCCACCGGCCCGCAGCCGGGCAGCAGGTTGACCATCCGCATGAAACTCACCTCGTCCCGCCGGTTCACCACGAAGCGCATGAAGGCGGCGATGTCCTTGATGTGCGCCTGCTCGAAAAACCGCAGCCCGCTGGTGATCCCGAACGGAATCCCCCGCACCGTCAGCTCCATCTGGATTTCCAAGCTCTGGAAATGCGCCCGATAGAGCACCGCCATCTGCTCCAACGGAATCCCCTCCTCGCGCAACTCCAGCATCCGCTGCGCGACGAAGGCCGCCTGGCTGCGCGGGTCTTCCAGCGCGACCAGCGCCGGCCTCGCCCCGGCCGGCTCGCGCGACGCGCGCAGGTCCTTTTCAAACCGCCCGGAGTTCGCCCGGATCGCCGCGTTGGATAGATCGAGAATTTCCGGCACGCTGCGGTAGTTCGTCTCGATCGTGAAAACCCTGGAACCCGGATAGCGCACCGGAAATCCCAGGATGTGCTCCATGTCCGCGCCGCGCCACGAGTAGATCGACTGCGCGTCGTCGCCCACCGCCATCAGGCTGTTCTTGTCGCCCACCAGCAGGTCGATCATCCGGCCCTGCACCGAGTTGGTGTCCTGATACTCGTCCACCAGGATGTGCTTGAATTTCCGCTGATAGAGCTCCAGCACGTCCGGCCGCTCCTCGAAGAGCCGCACCGTCATCACCAGCAGGTCGTCGAAATCCATCGAGTTCGTCGCCAGCTTTTTCGCGATGTAGCCGGTGCGGACGAGCTCGATTTTTTCCGTCCAGTCGTAAAAATGATCGTATCTGGCGGCGATGACCTCCTCCAGCGTCGCGCCGGTGTTTTCGATCAGGCTGAACATCGACGCCAGCACGTCCGCCTTCGGAAACCGCCGCTGCTTGGTGTCGATGTCGCAGTTCGCGATGACCGCCGAGAGCAGTGATTTCTGGTCGTCGCGGTCCAAAATCGAAAACGAGCGGGTGAATCCGAGATCCTCCGCATGCCGCCGCAAGATCCGGCTGCCGACCGAGTGGAAAGTCCCCGCCCACAAGTCCGACGTGTCGTGCGGCACCAGTTCCCGCACCCGCTCGATCATTTCCCGCGCCGCCTTGTTAGTGAAGGTGAGCAGCAGCACCTGCTTCGACTCGATCCCGTGGTCCAGCAGCCAGGCCACCCGGTAAGTGAGCGTCCGCGTCTTCCCCGAGCCCGCCCCCGCGATGACCAGCGCCTTCCCCGGCGACGAGGAAACCGCCTCGTATTGCTCCGCGTTGAGCGCCGCCACGTAATCGATGCCGGATGCCGCGACCGCTTGCGGGCGATGAAGGGTGTATTGACGAGCCATGCGCGAGCCCACCCTGACAGCGGATTCGCCGCCGGGCAACCGGTTTGAATTCTGCAGATCCACGAGGCGAACTGGCGCTTCCTCACCATCCTTGGCTCCTCCAAGGGCGGCCAGGCCCGCGAACTCCACGAACGCTCCCGCTTCAAGCGCTACCAAGGAGCCTGGAAATACCTGGACGGCAAGGGTTGAACCGAATCATCCCCGGCGGGCGTGATCCCCCTGCTTACCACTCGGAGCCGAGGCCGTGGCGGCCGGCGAGTTCCAACAGGTCCTCGCGCATCGGCCACTCGTCGGGGCGCTCGCTGGTGGCGTGGCGTTTGCTGGCGCCTTTCAAGGTCATGCAGCCGGTGTTGTCGCCGATCTGGCGGATCGAATCGACTTCCTCGGCGGTGAAACGGACGTCCGGCAGCCTGGCGAAATCACGGATCTTGTCTTCGATCAGGCGCGCGCCTTCGCCGGCTTCCTGGATGAACGTGGGCACCACGCTTTCCACCGCGGGGTGGCTGAGGTTCCAGATACAGGCGAACTGGAGCAGCGTCAGGTTGTATTTCTCGGCGAGCGGACGCATGCGGTTCGCCTTTTCCATGCCGTGCCGGACCCAGCCTTCCGGCCGATAGGTCCGGTGGTCTCCGGGCTTGAAGCTGTGCTCCGGGCCGCCGATGTCGTCGTGGAAGACGCCGCCGTAATCGACGACGCGGGTCATCACCTTGACACCGTGTTTCTCACAGACCGGCAGGGTCAGCCCGACCGGCCAGGGCTCCAGCGGGTTGAGAATGAGCATCGACCAGTCGATGAGGTGGCCGAATTTTTCGAGGCAGTAAACCAGGTCGAGCGAGAAACCGTTAGCGGGACCGGGCGCGATGCCGAGGCGGTCGGTGAGGCCCGAGGTTTTCGCGCCCTCGAGAGCCTGCCAGAGCGGCTCGCTGGTGTAGCCGAGCTCGTCCGGGTTGTGGAGCATGAGCAGGTCGAACTTGTCCGCGCCGCAGCGCTCGAGCTCCTTGGCGCAGGCCATGTTGATGAAATCCGAGTAGCCATCCGGGCCACGCAGTTCGGGCGAGGTGAAGCGCGGGTAGCCCTGGCTGCCCTGGCGCTGACCTTCGTAGAAATCGTGACCGATCATGCCCACCAGGCCGTAGGTGGAGCGGTCGATGCCTTTGAGGGCGCGGCCCAACAGCTCGTCGGCCTTGCCATTTCCATAGACGTCGGAAGTGACGAAGGTGCGGATGCCGGCCTCGTAGGCGGTCTCGATGCATCCGATGAAGCGTTCCTCGGACAAGGTTTCGCCAAAATGCATGAAGCGTCCGCCGCTCCAGGTGCCGTATGCTGTGGTGGTAGGTTCCATCGTTGGGAAGTTGAGTGCCTGTGAGTAAGCCCGTCGCGCAATCCGGTCAACACCAAGCGACAGTCGGATTTTCCCAATTTCTCCGCATCATCCCTTCCCGCATCATCCGAAGCGTCCGACAATGGGAGCCAGATCCTTCGCCGTTTGTTCCGGCCACAGCGTGCGTGGCGTGAAAATCGCGGTGTCGAGGACGCGGTGAGAGGGACTCGACGGCGTTTCCGGGATGGAGGCGACGGCGGCGCGGATGATCCGCTTCGCCATGGCGCTGTTAGCTTGAAGATTCTCGATCACGGCCTCCACCTCGACGGCGACCTCGTCCGTTTTCCAGCAATCGTAGTCGGTCACGAGAGCCAGCGTGGCCGCCGCGATTTCCGCCTCGCGGCAGAGCCGGGCTTCCGGGC
>NZ_JBIKBQ010000071.1:0-20654 GCF_058122085.1 Luteolibacter sp.
GCGGTAACGATCACGTCCGATGGCATCGTCAGGATCGATCAATCGAACGCGCACATGCTCAAGGACATGCTGTTCGGACATTGCCGGGACGCGGTAGCGGGATGTGGCCATGCGCGAGTTGTGCCCGGAGGCGCAGAACATGTGCAGTAATTTGGCTCAATCAGCTGAAAACCAGATTTTTGCCGATTTTTAAAAATCCGCCGTGCCGCGGAGGCGGCGGGGTTGAAAGCGAGATTGACAGCGATCGCTGTTTCGTCTGAGAATATACGGCTTGGATTCAGGTGTTTTCCCGCCTGGTTCCCCTCAGATGTCCTTCCCCCTGGTGATGCCCGGATTCCGGATTTTCTTAGCTCTTGCGGGCTTGGGGTGGTTGTTCGCAGGCAGTTTCTTTTCCGTCCGCGCGGAGGTTCCCGCCGGAATCAGCCTGAGTGGCCTACAGCTGGTGGAAAATGAGCCGGACGGGACGGTGGTCGGATCCTTAGCGGTGGTGAATGCAGCCGCCGGGGACAGCCATGTGTTCTCGTTGGTCAATGGAACCGGATCGTCGGCCAACCACGGTTTCTCCATTTCCGGCGATGAACTGCGGCTGCGCTACGAGAGCGGTGTCAGGTTCCTGGATTTCGAAAAGCAGTCGGCCTATCCGATCCGGGTGAGGGCGACGGACGCCAAGGGCAAATTCCACGAGCAGGCTTTTGTGATCGAGATGACCGACGACAGGACCGAGGACGCGGATCACGACGGCATGAGTGAGGCGGAAGAGGAGGATGTCCACGGGACCAGTGATTCGCGCTTCGATACGGACGGTGACGGGTTTGGCGATCGGATCGAGATTCTGAAAAACTCCTCGCCCGTGGATGCCGGCGAGTGGCCGGACTACCCGTTGGTCGGCTGGGGGAGCAACGAGGCCGGCGAGTTGGAGGCTCCGGTCGGCTCGGTGATTCTGGCGCTTTCAACCGGCCAATCTCACAGCTTGGGTCTGTTGGACGATGGCACGGTCGCGGCGTGGGGGGGATTCAATGGCTATGGACAAAACAACGTGCCTTCCGGTTTGGGCCAGGTGGTCGCGGTCGCCGCGGGCGGGGACTACTGGTTGGAAGACTCGGCCCATAGCCTCGCGTTGAAAGCCGACGGCGGCGTGGTGGCTTGGGGATATGATGACGATGGAATGCTGAAGCCGCCGGAGGGTTTGGGAAATGTGATAGGGATCGCGGCCGGCAGGGTGCATGGTCTGGCCCTGAAGAGCGACGGCACGGTGGCCGCCTGGGGGCGCAACCTCAGGGGGGAATGCACGGTGCCTGCGGGACTCAATGGCGTGGTCGCCATCGATGCGGGCGGGTTCTATAGCCTGGCCCTGAAAGGTGACGGCTCGGTGGTGACGTGGGGCGAGAATTTTAACGGCGAGTCATGGGTGGAATCGACCGTGCCGGCGGGCTTGTGTGACGTGGTGGCCATTTCCGCGGGGCGGTTTCACTGCATGGCATTGAAGAGCGACGGGACGGTGGTTTGCTGGGGCTAAGACTTGGACGGCCAGGCGGACGTGCCTGCGGATCTGGCCGATGTGGTGGGGATCGCGGCAGGAGGATTTCACAGTCTCGCGCTGAAGGGCGACGGCTCGGTGGTGGCGTGGGGGTCTAACGAGAACGGGCAGGCGCTGATCCCGGCGGCGGCGCGGGGCCAGGTGAAGTCGATTTCCGCAGGCCTGCTTCACAGCCTCGCGCTCCGGCAAACAGCGGGTCTTCCCGAGATCACCAGCAGCTCGAGAATCTCCGCCGCGTCAGGGGTCGAGTTGTCGCATCAGATCGTCGTTGCGAATGCGGTTCCGAGTCGGTTTTCGGCGATCGGATTGCCCTCCGGACTATCGCTCGATCCGGTGAGCGGGCTCATCACGGGAACGGTGGCGGACGCGGCGAGACGGTCGGTGCAAATCCAGGTGGATACCGACCATGGGCGGTTGGCCCAAGTGATCTGGATTCGCGTTTTCCAAGGGACTTCACCCACGGCCATCACTTTGAGTCCGGCGGCGGTGATGGAAAACAGCCCGGCCGAGACGGTGGTGGGAAGCCTGAGCGCGGCGGATCCGGATGCGGGCGATGTTCACACGTTCGAATTGGTCCATGGAAGCGGTTCACTGGATAACGGGCGCTTCCACATTTCGGGAAACCAATTGTTCGTGAGTCGGCGGATCGACCGGGATTACGAGTCGGACCCGCAATCCTTCAGCATCCGGGTGCGGGCGAGAGACAGCTCGTTGAACCCGTACGAGGAGGTGATCGTCCTGCAATTTCTGGATGACCGCCAGGAAGATGCCGATGGCGACGGGCTGAGCGAGGAGGAGGAGGATCTGACTGGCACGAGCGACACGATTTACGATGTGGATGGCGACGGCTTTGGCGACGGCTTCGAGCGGGACCGGGGGACCTCGCCGACCGATGGCGCTGACTTCCTCACCGGCCGGATTGTCGTGGCGTGGGGGAGTCGTGATCGAGCGCAAACCACGGTGCCCGCCGGGCTGGACGGGGTCATCGCTCTGGCCGCGGGGCGGTGGCATAATCTGGCATTGAAGAGCGACGGCACGGTGACGGCGTGGGGCTGGAATGGCGACGGGCAATGCAATGTGCCGCCTGGTCTAGCCAACGTGGTCGCGGTCGAGGCGGGGAATTACCACAGCGTGGCGTTGAAGCGCGACGGCCGTGTGACGGCCTGGGGTGGAAACGAAGACGGGCAGGCGGCGGTGCCGGGGGATTTGACCGGCGTGGTGGCCATCGCGGCGGGAAGTTTCCACAGTCTGGCGTTGAGAAATGACGGCACGGTGGCTGCCTGGGGTTCTAACGGACATGGCCAGGCCTCGGTGCCGCCGGGACTCGGCGGTGTGGTCGCCATCGCGGCGGGCGGCTATCACAGTCTCGCGCTGAAGAGCGATGGCAGCGTGGTGGCTTGGGGGTGGAGTGTCCCCGCCGCCGTGCCGGCAGGGGTGGAGCGCGTGATCGCGATTTCCGCCGGTGGATTTCACAGTCTCGCGCTCAAAAGCGACGGCAGCGTGGTGGCTTGGGGCGACAACGCGGACGGGCAGCTGAACGTGCCTGCCGGGCTGGGCGGAGTCGTCGATCTCAAGGCCGGCTGGCTGCACGGCATGGCGTTGCGGGGCGATGGCACGCTGGCAGCTTGGGGTTCGAACGCAAGCCGGCAGGCTGCCGTGCCGATTGAGGCGAGAAAGGTCCACGCTCTCGCCGCGGGTGGTTTTCATAACCTCGCGCTGTGCCAGGCGGATGGATTTCCGGAAATAACAGCTGGCGCGGCGATCTTGGGGTGGCCCGGCCAGGGGGTGAGCCACCAAGTTGCTATCAGCAATGCGCTGCCCGAATCTTTCCGCGCGATGGGGCTGCCTGATGGCCTGACGCTCGATCCCGCAACAGGCTTGATCAGCGGGACGGTGGTCAAGGGAGCAAGGCGCTCCGTCCGGATCACGGTGGATACGGACATGGGCCGCCTGAGCAGGATCCTCTGGCTCGACACCGTGGACGGCCGGCCGCCGACAGCGATCACTCTGACAGGCGAGCCGGTCTCGCTGTTGGAAAACAGTCCCGCCGGCCGCTTCGTGGGCACTCTCGCCGCGATGGACCCGGACGCGGGAGACTTCCACGTCTTCAGCGTCATCGTGACCGCCGGCTCGACAAATCCCTACTGCCTGACGGTTTCCGGCAAGCACCTGGTGGTGGCCTCCGGAGACGGACTCGATTTTGAAAAAGGCTCGGGAAGCCTGACGATTCGGGTGAGGGCGTATGACTCCACCTGGAACTTTTATGATCAGGATTTTACGATTCTCCTGCTAGACGACCGGACGGAAGACGGGGACAAGGACGGCGCGAGTCAGGCGCTGGAGGAGGACGTCCTTTCCACCAGTGATTCGCAGGGTGGCGACTTCAACACCTCCGATGCGGATCGCGATGGGATTCCAGCGGTCATCGAGCATGCCTTCAATCTCAACCCGCTGGTGCCCGATGCCGGTCGCCAACTCGGCGGCCCGGGCTCGACATCGGGCTTGCCGCTGATCCGGCCCGTCGTCGATGCACAGGGGCAGCTCCGCTTGCGGATGGAATACCTGCGGCGGACCGGCAGCGGGCTGAGCTACTTTGCCGAATTCTCCAGTAGTTTGGCTCCGGACGAGTGGGCGGCTGCGTCGCAGGCGCCTGTAATCACCGCGGTGAACGCGGATTGGGAGCGCTGCGTGATCGACGACTACGAGTTCACACCGAGTCCGGCGGTCCGGTTCGGCCGGATCGGCGTGCGGCCGGTCGGGGCAGGCATCAAGACCGGAAACGCGCCGACCGCGATCGCGCTGAAGTCATTGATCGATCCGGGCGGGCCGGTGACGCTGTTGGAAAACAGCCGGGCCGGCACGGTGTTGGGGATCCTCGGCGTGACGGATGCCGATGTAGGGGATCGCCACTCGTTCGATGTCGTCGTTATCGGTGGTTCGCCGAACCCCTTCAAACTGGTGGCATTGGGAAACCAACTGGTAATGGCTTCCGGAGCGGGCATTGATTTCGAGTCCGGCGCGGGGTTTCTAACGATCAGGGTGAGGGCGAGCGATTCCGCGATGAATTTCCTGGAGCGGGATTTCACGATCCAGTTGCTAGACGACCGCGCGGAAGACGCGGACGGGGACGGCGCGAGCGAGGCGATGGAGGAGGATGTCCTTTTCACCAGCGACTCGCATCCGGACGATTTCCACACTGCGGACGCGGATGGCGACGGGGTTTCCACGCTCGTCGAGTATGCGTTCAATCTCGATTTGCAGGCAGCGGACGCCGGTCACTTCCTCGGCGGCGCGGGCTCGACATCGGGCTTGCCGGTCATCCGGTCCGTGACCGACGCGCAGGGGCAGCGGCGCTTGCGGATGGAATACCTGCGGCGGACCGGCAGCGGCTTGAGCTACGTTCCGGAGTTTTCCAGCAGCCTGGGCCCGGGGGATTGGATGCCCGCGACGCATGCGGTGGAAGTCACCCCGGTGAACGCCGGGTGGGAGCGTTGTGTGGTTGATGACTACGAGTTCACGCCGAGCCCGGCCGTCCGCTTCGGCAGGATCGGGGTCCGCATGCTTTCATCTAGCAAGGGAAAGGGTGGCCCTCCAACCGCGCTCGCGCTGACCCCCGCCGGGACGCCGGGAGAGCCAGTCTCCCTGCGGGAAAACAGCCCCGTTGGCACGGTGGTGGGAAACCTGGCGGTGACGGACCCCGATGCGGGGGACTCGCATGTCTTCGAGGTGACGGTGACAAGTGGCTCGTCGAATCCCTACTGCCTCGCGACGCTTGGCGGCCAGTTGGTGCTTGTCACCGGAGGCGACATTGATTTTGAAAACGCCTCCGGTGTTCTAACGATCAAAGTGGAGGTCACGGATTCGACCCTGAACTCGTATGCGCGAAACTTCACGATCCAGTTGCTAGACGACCGTTCGGAAGACGCGGACGACGACGGGATGGACCAGGCGCTGGAGGAGGATGTCCTTTTCACCAGCGACTCGCATCCGGACGATTTCAGCACCGCGGACGCGGATGGCGACGGGGTTTCCACGCTCATCGAGTATGCGTTCAATCTCGATTTGCAGGCAGCGGACGCCGGTCACTTCCTCGGCGGCGCGGGCTCGACATCAGGCTTGCCGATCGTCCGGTCCGTGATCGACCCACAGGGACAGCGCCGTTTGCGGATGGAATACCTGCGTCGGATCGGCAGCGGCTTGAGCTACGTTCCCGAGTTTTCCAGCAGCTTGGGGCCGGCGGATTGGGCGGCTGTCACGGACGGGATTGAAGTCATTCCGGTCGATTTGAAGTGGGAACGCTGCGTGGTTGAAGACCGTGAGTTTACTCCCAGCCCGCCGCTTCGTTTCGGCCGGATCAGGGTTAGCCAATGATTGCGTCAGCCGGTGTTTGCGCCTTGAAAGATGATCGTCCCCGGGCTTGTTTGGAGCCCGGTGAACGAGCAAGAGGAAATCAAGCAGTCCGAGCCCAAGCAATGGGCGGCCGGTATCCCCGCCGTCACATCGTCGCTCCGGCACATCCTGCGCGAAGCCGGACCGTTCCGCGGCGCCCGCGGGCTGTTGGAAATGAACCAGGCCGGCGGCTTCGATTGCCCGAGCTGCGCCTGGCCGGACCCGGATGGCGGGCGCTCGGCGGCAGAGTTTTGTGAAAACGGAGCCAAGGCCCTCGCCTCCGAAGCCACCCGCAAGCTCGCGGACGCCGCTTTCTTTGCCAGCCATTCCATCGCCGACCTCGCCGCGCAAAGCGACTTCTGGCACGACCGCCAGGGGCGCATCGCCACGCCGATGCTGCTGCGTCCCGGAGCCACCCACTACGAGCCCGTTTCGTGGGACAGCGCGTTTGAAATCATCGCCTCGCATTTGAAATCCCTCGCCTCGCCGGACGAGGCGGTCTTCTACACCTCCGGTCGCGCCAGCAACGAAGCCGCCTTCCTCTATCAACTCTTCGCCCGCGGCTACGGCACCAACAACCTGCCGGACTGCTCGAACATGTGCCACGAGTCCAGCGGGCTCGCGATGAAGGAATCCATCGGAGTCGGCAAGGGCACTGTCACCCTTGATGATTTCCTCGTGGCCGACACCATTCTCTGCGTCGGCCAGAACCCCGGCACCAACCACCCGCGGATGCTCGGCACGCTTGAATCCGCCGTGAAAAGGGGCGCGAAGATCGTCTCCATCAATCCGCTCAGGGAAGCGGGGCTGGTCGGCTTCGTGCACCCGCAGCACCCGCTCGCCGCCCTGCTCGGCAAGGCCACTCCGCTCGCCTCGCAGTTCATCGCCGTCCGCGTGAACGGCGACCTCGCGCTTTTCCGCGGCCTCGCCAAGGTTCTGTTGGAAAACGAATCCGCCAATGTCGATGTCGGCTTCATTCGCGATCACACCCGCCATTACACCGACTACCGGGCGCTCGTCGCGGAGACCCCGTGGCCGGAAATCACCCGCATGAGCGGGGTGGGGGAGGACGAGATCCGCGCCCTCGCCGCCACGCTGCTAGGCGGCGCTCGCAAGGTGATCACCTGCTGGGCCATGGGCCTGACCCAGCATCGGAATTCCGTCGCCACCATTCGCGAGGTCGTCAACGTCCACCTGCTGCTAGGAGCCATCGGCCGGCCTGGTGCCGGGCTGTGTCCGGTGCGCGGCCACAGCAATGTCCAAGGCGACAGGACCATGGGGATCTTCGAGAAAATGCCCGAAAGCTTCCTCGCCGCGCTCGACCGCGAGTGCGGAATTTCCTCGCCCCGTGCGCATGGCTACGACACCGTCGCCGCCATCCACGCCATGCACCGCGGCGCGGCCAAGGTCTTCTTCGCCCTCGGCGGAAATTTCCTCCAGGCCTCGCCCGACACCGATTACACCGCCGCCGCCCTGAGGAACTGTGAGCTCACCGTCCACATCTCCACCAAGCTCAACCGCAGCCACCTCGTCACCGGCCGCACCGCCCTCATCCTGCCCTGCCTCGGCCGCAGCGAGCGCGACGGCGAGGGGCAATCCGTCAGCTGTGAGAACTCGATGGGCGTCGTCCAGCTCTCGCGCGGCGTGCTCGCCCCGGCTTCTTCCGATCTGCTCGGCGAGGTTGAAATCATCGCCCGTCTTGCCGAGGCCGTGGGCGGCTCGACCAGCCCGGTCCCGTGGCGCTGGCTGGCGGAGGACTACGACCGCGTCCGCAATCTCATCGAGCGGGTGATCCCGGGATTCGAAAATTTCAACAAACGTGTCAGGCAGCCCGGCGGGTTCTATCTGCCCAATCCCGCCAAGCGACGCGTGTGGGAAACGCCGAGCGGCAAGGCCGGCTTCAGCCTCGCCGCCATGGATGTTTTTCAGCCGTCGCCCGGCAGGCTCGTCCTGCAAACCCTCCGCAGCCACGACCAGTTCAACACCACCATCTACGGCATGGACGACCGCTACCGCGGCATCTCCAACGCCCGCCGCATCATCCTCGTCAATCCCGGGGACCTGCGGGAAAGGGGCATCCCGCCGTGCTCCCAAGTGGACATCACCAGCATCTGGGGCGGCGAGCGCCGCACCGCCCGGTCCTTCACCGCCATTCCCTACGAAATGCCCCGTGGCAGCGCCGCCGCCTACTTCCCCGAGGCCAACGTGTTAGTCCCCGCCGGCAGCCAGGCCGAAGGCAGCGGCACGCCGACGAGCAAGTCCATCGAGATTGAGATCACCCAATCATGAGCATCGCGCTTTCCGCAGGAAAATCGTCTCCTGGCTGAGATGGCCGAGACACTTTACCGGGTCCGCGTGACATCCACTCCGAGGAGGCAGACGTCGTCGTCGAACTGTTTTCTATCGGAGAACGCGAGGACGCTTTCGAGGATGTCGTTGAGCAGGCTTTCCAGGGGCGCGCCGGATTCGCGGTTGATGATTTCCATGAGCCGGTTTTCGAAAAACGGCTCGCCGCTCTGGTTTTCGGCTTCGAGGACGCCGTCGGTGAAGAGGATGATCCGGTCGATTTCGGCGAGTTCGATCTCGTTGGTGGGGAAGGAGGCTCCCTTGCGCAGGCCAAGTCCGGGGCCCTTGTGGGAGCGGTCGCAAGCGATCTGGCGGACGCCGTTGCGGCCGGCGATGACGGGGCCCGGGTGGCCGGCGCAGGCGTATTTGAAGGTGCCTGCCGATAGGTCGACCAGCCCGAAGAAGGCGGTGGCGAACATGGTGGTGCCCGCGCGTTCGAGGATCGCGGCGAGTCCGTCGTTGAGTCCCTGGAGAAACAGTCCGGGTTCGTTGGACTGGGCGCGTTGTTTTTCCAACAGCCCGCGGAGCATCGCGACGATGAGGGCGGAGCGGACGCCGTGGCCCATGACGTCGCAGATCAGGACGCTGAAGCAGTTTTCATGCACCCGGACGACCTCGAAGAAATCCCCGGCGAGTCCGGAAATCGGGATGTAGCGCGCGCCGAAGGTGAGGTGGCCGTGCTGGCCCGGGGTGGATGCGGGGAATCCCTCGTCGGCGAGCGCCTGTTGGATTTCACGGGCTAGCAGGAGCTCCTCCTCGTAGGCTTGGTTCTGCAGTTGGAGTTGTTGGGCGAGCTCGGTGGCTTCGCGCTCGGCCTTGACGAGTTTGGTGACATCGCTGGAAACGCCGAAGGTGCCTTTGAGTCTTCCGTGCCGGTCGCGCCACGGGAATTTGGAGGTGATGACCCAGGTCTCCGAGCCCTTGCGCCAGGTTTCGTGTTCGAGCTGGTCGACGATGGCGTTGCCGGATTTGATGATGTTTTTTTCGTCGTCCTCGGCGGGTTTCCAATGGTCGTGGTCGAAGAAATCCCGGTCATGTTTTCGGATCAATTCACCCTCATGGGAAAATCCCACCCACTCGGCCATCCGCTGGTTGGCCATGACGAAGTTCGACTGGAGGTCCTTGAAATAGATCTGCAGCGGGACATGGTCGATCAATTGCCTGAGGAGGAATCTCTCTTCCTCCACCTGCGCTTCCGCCGCTTTACGCTGGCTGATGTTGACCATGGAGCCGGCGATGCGGACCGCCTCGCCTTCGCGGTTGCGGACGACGGTGCCGCGGATTTTCAGCCATCGCCAATCGCCGCCGCCGGCGCGGATGCGGGCGTCCACGGCGAGCGTTTCCGGCCCGCTGCCCTGCAGCGCCTGGGTCACGGCCAGGCTGAAGGCTTGCTGGTCCTCGGGATGGATGCTGTCGAAAGGAGGGATGAATAAATTGGGCGCGCGGTCTTTTCCACATTCGAGGAACTCCAGAATCCGGCGGGAGTAGTAAATTTCCTTCTGGTCGGTCTGCCAGTCCCAAATCCCTTCGTTCGACGCCCGCAGCGCGAGTTCCAGTCGTTCGAGTTTGACTCTGTTCTTATCCGGCGAGCTCCGTGGGTCTTCGTTCATTCCGTTAGCAAGATGGCTGATTTTGCCTCCGATCGCAACCGGATTTCCCGCGGATTCGCAAGTGGCGGGTCGCGGTGGCGGGTTGACATTTCCGGCTGACAGGCCTTGCTTGCGGCGGGTGACCGGTGAATTGGAAAAACAAGTGCTCAAGGGGGTTTCGCGGTCGTTCTATCTGACCTTGCGGCTGCTCCCCGGGCGGATGCGCGGGGCGGCCAGCCTTGGCTACCTGCTCGCCCGGACTAGCGACACTCTCGCGGATTCCGTCGCGGCTCCCGTGGATGCCCGGCTGCAATGCCTCGATCAATTCCGCCGCGCCGTCGCCGCGAAATCGGAAGCGCCGCGCTGGCCGGTGTCGATCCTGAACGCGACGGCGGATGCCAGGGAGCGGCATTTGCTCGAATGCTCGGGTGAAATTTTCACGTGGCTGCGAAGCCTCCCTGACGCCGAAGCGGATCTGGTGCGCGAGGTGCTGGCGACGATCATCAGCGGGCAAATGTTGGATTTGGAGCGTTTCGCCGGGGCCAGTGGTGAAAATCCGGTGGTGCTCGATGACGATGCCGCGCTGGAGGATTACGCGTGGCGGGTGGCGGGATGCGTCGGTGCTTTTTGGACGAAACTTGGACTTCTCACCTTGGGCGACCGGTTTTCAAAAGCGCCTGAGGCGGACCTGTTGGCGCAAGGAATCGCTTATGGAAAAGGGCTTCAGCTCGTGAACATCCTGCGCGATCTCGCTGCGGATCTGGCCACCGGTCGCTGCTATTTGCCCGTCGCCGATCCGCGCGATCCGGCGGCGCTGCTCGCCTGCCACGCGAGGTGGCTGGTCCGGGCGGAAGCGTGGATCGGCGAGGGGGGGATTTACGCGAAATCACTGCGATCCCGGCGGCTGCGGGCGGCCACCGTGTTGCCGGCGCTGATCGCCCGGAAAACCATGGAGCCGCTCCGTGAAGCGACCTGGGACGCGCTCCAGCACAGGATCAAGGTGCCCCGAGGCGCGGTTTACCAAGCCGTGATCCGCGCGTTTTTCCATCCGGGCCCGGCCTGACTGGCATCGCAAATCGAATTCATGGAGCCCGCAGGGCGTTTGGCTGGAGAGGTCATGAGAACGGCCTTGCTTTCAAGATCAGATCGAAGCCCAGGTTATCCGGAATCCGAAGGATCCGCGCTCTGAGAGTCACAAGGTGAATTTCGAATCGCTCGCTCTCACCGAAACCAAACTTTCCACCGCCGATGGCTGGCGCGAACGCCGCAACTGGATTCTGGCACGCGGCAAGAACCCCTTCGTCGTCATTGGCGCCTTCTACCCGCCGCTACAGTTCGTGCCATGCGTGAAAACCAAAGAGCCGGCTGAGGTTCACCTCGCCGCTTGACCGATTCCCCGCCCGGAATCCATGCTCCGCGCCATGCGAATCCTCACCGGTCTTCAGCCCAGCGGTAAACTTCACGTCGGAAATTTCTTCGGCGCGATGGAGCCAGCCGTCCGTCTTCAGGACGAGGGCGAGGCGTTTTATTTCATCGCCGACTATCATGCGATGACCTCCTCCCAGAATCCCGCCGCGCTGCGCGATAACGTCCGCGAGCTCGCGGTGGATTTCCTCGCCTGCGGACTGGACCCCGCGCGCGCCGTGTTTTTCCGCCAGAGCGCGGTGCCGGAAGTCAACGAACTCGCCTGGCTGCTATCGACCATTTGCCCCATGAGCCTGCTGGCCAAGTGCCATTCCTACAAGGACAAGACCGCGCAAGGCATCGCCGCGAACCACGCGCTGTTTGCCTATCCGGTGCTGATGGCGGCGGACATTCTGCTTTACGACTCCAACAAGGTGCCGGTCGGCAAGGACCAGAAACAGCACCTCGAAGTCACCCGCGACCTAGCGGTGAAGTTCAACGAGACCTACGGCGAGGGCACCGTGGTCCTGCCGGACCCGATCATCCGCGAGGACACCGCGGTCGTCATCGGCCTGGACGGGCGCAAGATGAGCAAGACTTATCACAACACGCTGCCGATCTTCGGCGAGGAGAAGCCGCTCAAGAAACTCATCATGAAAATCACCACCGACTCGACCCCGGTGGAGGCGCCGAAGCCCACCGAGGGCTCGACGATTCTCGCGCTCTACAAGCTCTTCGCCAGCCCGGCCGACTACGCCGCGATGGTCGCCGACCACGAAAACGGCGGCTTCGGCTATGGCGATTTCAAAAAGCGGCTGGCAGACGCCTACTGGGATTTTTTCGCCCCGATGCGTGTCCGCCGGGCGGAAATCGAGGCCGATCCCGGCTACGTCGATCAAGTGCTCGCCGCAGGAGCGCTGCGCGCGCGCGAGGAGGCCGCGAAGGTGCTCGACCGCGTGCGCCGGGCCGTCGGGCTGATTTGAATTTCGAGATCCGCTAGTCAGTGGCGGGCAATGAGCGCTTGCGTTCGTCGCGGCGGTCGCGGAAGGTCCCCGGGTCGTGCCTTCCGAGCGTCGCAAGCCATTCTGGCTCATTCCCAACTTGTTAAGCCTCGACGCTCCGCTGGTCGCCGTCGCTTGGCTCTACATGTTTGCGAAGACCTGGCGGGTCGAATACCTCCCTTGGGGCGCCTACATCTCGCTCGGCCTGATGGTCTGGCTGATTTACGTGGTGGACCGCCTGTTGGACGCCTCGATCCGGGGCGGTTCGTCGGAGAAACTCGAAGCGCGGCACGACTTCCATCGCAAGCACCGGCAGAGCTTCGGGGTGCTGGCGGTGGTCGCCGGAGTCGCGGCGTTAGTCCTGGTCATCACGGGGATGCCCGTCACGGTTTACAGCTATGCCGTCGTCGCCGCGATCATGGTGGCGGGATTTTTCACCTTGTCGGTTTTTCCCACGACCGGACCGCACGACCTCCCGTATGGGAAAAACATTCTGGCGGGGATTGCGTTCGCCTACGGCACCGCGATGCTCGCCCATGCCTACACCGGCTTTGACAAGCAGGACCTGCTCAAATCCCCCGAGCTGATTTGTTTCGGGGTCCTGTGCATTCTCAATATTTCCGCCATCGACTTGTGGGAGCACGCCCACCGCTCGTCCGATCCGGAGATCAAGGCGTCCGACGAATTGTCGCTGACGCTGCCGCTGACGTTGTTAGGCGCGGCTTCGCTGGTGTTCGCCTTGCGGGACCCGGACGTCATCACCCGGCCGTTTTTCTACGCGATTCTGACCGGGGCCGCGCTGCATCAGATCCTCAACCGCGTGCGCTCGCGGTTCTCGATGGATGCCATGCGGGTGCTGGCGGACGTCGCCCTGCTGGTGCCTTTCATCGTGTTCCTCGCCGCGTTCAAGTCGTGATCGGTGCTTGCCGTTTGGGGTGGGCGTTCTAGTTTTCCCGCTCCCATGACACCGTCCGAGAGCAAAACCAAGCGACCCGCATTCATCATCCTTGGCGCGCCGGGGTCCGGAAAAGGCACCCAAGGACAGATCCTCGGCAGCGTGCCCCGGTTTTTCCACTGCGCCTGCGGCGACGTGTTCCGCTCGCTCGACACCCGCACCGCGCTCGGCCAACAGTTCGTGGACTATTCCAGCCGCGGTGAACTGGTCCCCGACGAACTGACCATCGCGCTGTGGAAGGCGCAGATCGACAACCTCAGCGACGCCTATCTCTACAAGCCGGACATCGATTTCCTCGTCCTCGACGGCATCCCGCGCAACGTCCGCCAGGCGGAAATCCTCAGCCGCTACATCGAGGTCCATCAGGTTTTCCATCTCTCCTGCCCGGACCGCAACGAGCTAGCCCGCCGCATGCGCAAGCGCGCGCTCAAAGACAACCGCATCGACGACGCGAGCGACAAGGTCATCGACCAGCGCATCGCCACTTACGAGGCGGAAACCAAGCCGATCCTTGAGTTCTATCCGGACGAACTCATCACCACCATCAACGCGACGCAGCCGCCGGTGAAGGTCCTCGCGGACATGATCCAGCGCATCACCGGTCTTCCGGTGTATGATGAAATGGCGAAGCACGTCGTCTAACGTTTTTTAAACATGCGGCTCATTTTCATCGCCACCGGCGAGATCGCCCTGCCGGCGTTCCGTCACCTGTTGGAGCACGGCCCGCGGCCGGTAGCGCTCGTGACTCAGCCTGACAAACCGACCGGCCGCCACCAGGCGCTCACTCCGCCCGCCATCAAGGTGGAAGCGCTGGCCGCCGGGATTCCGGTGTTCCAGCCGGAGAAAATCGGTGACATCACCGCGGAGCTTGCCGCCTTGGAGCCGGAGGTTCTCGTCGTCATGGCTTACGGCCAGATCCTCCGGAAAAACATCCTCACCCTTGCCAGCAAGGCCATCATCAATCTCCACGCCTCCCTGCTTCCCAAGTATCGCGGCGCCGCCTGCATCCAGGCCGCCATCGACGCGGGGGACCGCGAAACCGGTATCACGGCGATGCACGTGGTCCGCGAGCTCGATGCGGGGGACGTGATTCTAGCCAAGTCCATTCCCGTGGCTGCTGACGAGACCGGGGGCAGCCTTCACGACCGTCTGGCGGAACTCGCGCCCGCCGTGTTGGCGGAGACCTTGGAGAAACTCGCCGCCGGCACCGCGCCCCGCGTCCCGCAGGACGCCGCGGCCTCCGGTTATATTTCCAAACTCGAGCGCGACGACGGCCGCCTCGATTGGTCGCAGGACGCCGCCGCCCTCGAGCGCCGCATCCGCGCCTACGATCCGTGGCCGGGCACTTTCACCCTCGCCACCGAAGACGGCCGCGCCAAGCGTTTGAAAATCTTCCCGCCCGTCACCGTCCTCAACCAGCATCTATCACCCGGTGAAATCTCCACAGCCGAGGGCCGGCTCGTCGTCGGTTGCGGTAAGGGAGCACTCTGCCTGGAAACCGTCCAGCCCGACGGCAGTCGGAGAATGTCCGCCGCCGACTACCTCCGCGGCCGCAAGCCGACGGCGTTCGCGTGAGCGGAGCACTGCATGCTCACGGCTGATCGTCGCCGTCGCCGGTGGTGATTCTAGCGGCTGGTGCGGATGACCCGAGCCCGGGGATCACGCGGCGGACGAGTTTGGTCAGGCCGGACTCGGCGGCATTGACCTCCGCCTCGGCTTGGCGGAGCGCGTTCTCCCAGGCGGGCGCGAAACCGGGGGCTTGCTCGCGCATGGTGCGGATCGCGATTTCCTGGATTTGTAAAAGCCGTTGCTCGGCGCGCCCCGGCTTCTGTTGGAGAGCGGCGTTGTTCACCCGCAGGATTTCGTTTTGTTTGCGCAGCGAGTCGAGCTCGGCTTGCAGCGAATCATTGCCGCTGGCGGTGATTTTGAGCTGGGTGTTGAGGTGGCCCTGGAGGTTTTTCAGCTCGCCTTCCACCCGCTTGAGATCGCGGGCGACGTTGCGGCGGGCACTGAATCCGGCCTTCCAAATGAAGGCGGCGATCAGCAATCCAAGCAGCAGGCCCCAGGTGAAATGATTTTTGAGAGCTTCGGTCAGGAGGTCCATGGTGATTGGAAATGGGGGATTTATTTGGCTTTTCCGGCGGCTTCCGGCGGCTTGGCGGAGGCCGGCTCGCTGTCCTTCAGCGCGGCCTGCACGTCGGTGGTTAGGTCGGGCGCGTTTTTGCTGAAGAGCACGAACGGCACGCCGGTATTGGTGTCGCCGGAGCTGTCGAAGACCACGTCATAGCCCCGCTCCTTGGAGACCTGGGCGGACATTTTGGCGATCCTGTCGAGCGAGGCGCGCATCCCCTCGACCATCTTGCGGTTGATCAGTTTCTCCTGCTCGCTCTTGAAGTTTTCAAATTCCTGCTGAAGCGTTTGTGCCTCCTGGCGCTTGATTTCGTAGGTCCGGGCGAGCTTGCGGTTGGTCGCCTCGTCGAGCGGGTTGGTCTTGTCCGAGAGCTGGGCCTGGAGGGTTTGGAGCTCGCCGATGATCTTGCGGAGTTGCTCGGCCCGCTGGTCTTTCATGACCGCGTCGCGTTCGCTTTTGATCTGCTGCTGGAGGGCGGCGGTCGAGGGCAGCGCGGTGTAGAGATCTTTGACCCGGACCAGCGCGAATCTTGGAGCGGCGGTCGCCGTCAGGACGGTGGCCAAAAGTGTCAGCGGGATGGCTTTGAAGGGATTCATGCGCCCGGCGACGATGAAATGGCGGGGCGGGGATGTCGATATCAGATCGTCACAGCCTTCATGAACTGCCGCTTGCAAGAATCCATCCATGGGCTTCACTCTCTGCAACGGCGCTTCCGTCGCCCATGTTCGCTCACCCATTCAAAAAATGCCCAAAGTCCGTCTTGCAGGAACCGTCCGTGGAGAAAAGGACCCCAACCGCGAAGTCCGCGCCCGGCTTTTGTACGGCCTGTTCAGCAATGGCTGGGATATTTACAATTCCAACGGCGACCAGCGGATTTCCCTCTCCAACATCGAGCGGAAAATCATCGAGTCCGACGCCTTCGTTTTCACTCCCGGAGCCACGCTTGAGGACTTGTTCAAAGCCGTTTCCGTCTTCGTCGGCTACCAGACGCTGGATGTGAATCTCTCCGGGAAGCCGACGGTGCTGCTCAATTCCGACGGCTCCTGGGACCGCCTGTTCGCCCTGCTCACCCACTTGAAAGGCCTCGGCACGGTGAAACAGAACCACACCGACTACCTGCTTCTCGCCGAGTCGCCGGACGAGGTTCTCCTGCTCCTCGAAAGCACCCGCCGCGAGGGGCTTCCGGGCGTGGGCCGCGAGAAAATCGTTAGCAACACCATGGACTCGTTCGACGCCCCGCTGCCGCTCGATCACGAGGGCAGCGTCTGCGTTTTCTGCTCCGCTTCCATCGAAGACCCTGCCTATCTGAGTGATGGATACGAGTTCGGAAAGCAGCTCGCGCAAAGCCGCCTCGGCTGTGTTTCCGGGGCGGGGAATTCCGGCATCATGGGCGAAGTCGTCCGCGGCTCGGTGGACGCCGGCGGCTGGACCGGCGGATCGAACGTCCCACACATCATCGAGCTCGAAGGACTCCCGGTCGGGCTTTCCAGCTTCTGGCTGATGCCGGACATTTACACCCGCATGCAGGTGATGATCCGCAACTCCGACGCGTTTGTGATTTTCCCCGGCGGCTCCGGAACCGTCCAGGAAATGCTCGCGCTGATGATTTTCAAACACCAGAACCACCCGTCGATGACCGGCAAACCCGTCATCATCTTCAACCGCAAGGACGAGAACGGCGAATCCTTCTGGACCCCGCTCATCGAAATGCTCGCCACCTGGTGCTACGACGGCGAGTTCATCGTGGTCGATGAATTGCACGAGCTGATTCCAACCGTGCAAAGTCTCATCGCGCCATCCAGGATCGCCGTGGCCTAGAACCGGCGCTTGCCAGCCGGACAAATGATTCGTTAGCTTCCCCATCGTGAACGTCGGAATCCTCGTCAACCCTCACAAGCCAGGCTCGCTTCCCACCCTCCACGCGCTGCGGGCCGCGCTCGAAGCCAGGGGCTGCCACGCCGTGCTGGACGAGGAAACCGCCCGTCTCGCCGGCGAAAGCGGTGGCATCCCGGCTTCCGGGTTTGCCGATCACGTCCAAATCGCCGCCGTGCTCGGTGGCGACGGCACCATGCTCCACGCCGTTTCCCGGCTCGGGAATTTTGAAAAACCGGTGGCCGGAATCAACATCGGTAATCTCGGATTTCTCACCAGCTGCAAGGACGACGAGCTCGATATCTTCGCCGCCGCCGTCGCCGCTGGTCGCTACACCACGAGCGTCCGCACGCTTCTCGAAGCCACCGTCCACCGCCAGGGAAAGCCGCCCGAATCCTTCGTCGCCCTCAACGAAGTCACGCTCGCCCGTGGCGAAACCGGCCGCCTCGTCTCCCTGCGGGCCTGTGTCGATGGCGAACTGCTCAACGACTATCGGGCCGACGGCTTGATCGTCGCCACGCCCACCGGCTCCACCGCCTACTCGCTTTCCGCCGGCGGCCCGCTCATCGCGCCGAGTGCCGCGGTGTTCGTGATCACCCCGATCTGCCCCCACAGCTTGAGCCAGCGCTCGCTCGTTCTCGCGGACCATTCCGTCGTCGAGCTCTCGTCGGAGGATCGTGAAAGCGGCCCGATGATCTTCACCGTCGATGGCCGCGACAGCATCCACATCGGCCCCGGCGACCGGATCGAAGTGAAAAAGGCCGCCCGCTCCTTCCATCTCCTCCGCCTCGAAGGCCGCTCGTTTTACGACGCCCTCCGCCAGAAACTCCACTGGCAGGGAGTGTAGCGGCGATCACCGGTCGCCGCGCCATTCTTCAATCTTCCGCAGCCCGGCGATCAGCCTCTGCCGCAGCGGAACCGCCTCCGCCGCCAGCCGCCGCTGCTCGATTTCATAAATCCGCCGGCCCTCCGCCGTCTCGATGCGGACCGGTTCCCGCCCCCAGGCGGATAGATCATACGGACTCGCCCGCATGTCCAGATCCCGCAACTCCACCGCCAGCTCGAAGCAGTCCAACAGAAGCTCCGTGCCGATCCACGGCATCGACTTCGCCGCCCATTTGTAGAGATCCATGTTGGCATGCACGCAGCCCGGCTGCTCCAGCGAGATCCGGCTTTCCAGCGTCGGCTGCAAGCGGTTCATCGGCCGCGCCTCGCTGGCGAAAAACCGGAACGCGTCATGGTGCGAGCAGCAGATCGCCCGCGATTCCACCAGCGCGTCAATCTCCGCCTGCGGCAGCCGCAGCGGAGTCGTCTTCTCATGCCGCACCTCCTTGCCGCGGTAAACCATCGCCCATTCGTGCAGCCCGTGACACGCGAAGTGAGGCGCCCGGTCCCGCGTCGCCGCCAGCAAGTCGTGAATCCATTTCAAGCGCTCTCGCTCTTTCCCTGTCAGGCGTCCGGGGTCGGCGAAAATCACTCCATCCGCCACCGCATAACAGCGCTCGGAAAAAGGCGGCGGCGGGGCGGGGGACTCCACCGTCGCCGACCACTCCAAAGCCACTCCGCACCCAGGCTGCCAATTCTCCAACAGCACGAACGGATACGGATAGTATTGGAACAAGAAATCCTCCACCGGATGCAGCACGCCGCAATCCCGCCGCTTCCGCGCCGGCAAGGTCCGCCGCTCCGCCCGCGCGAGATGCGCGGCCGCGCGTCCCGTCCAAGCGGTCTGGGAAAGGGTCGGAATCGGCGGGCTGGAAATCATGGCGCCACGAGAAGAGCATGAACTTCCAACAATGGCAAAATTTCCCTTGCCAGCTCCGTCCGCCGCCCGTAACTATGCCGCCCCGCGCCGAAAGGCGCATGGTTCAATCGCGGGATGGAGCAGCCAGGTAGCTCGTCAGGCTCATAACCTGAAGGTCGTAGGTTCAAATCCTACTCCCGCAACCAATGAAAGCCGTTTAACTTCAGGGAGTTAAGCGGCTTTCGCCTTTCTGGGGCGGTAGGTTTAAAGTGCCCGGAAATGCACCAAAATGCGGGTTTTAACCCGTTCTATTGCACGGTCCGTTGCACGGTGGATTTGTTTTCGTATGGGGCAAACTGTCGCCCGAAGTTGTTCAGGAATCCGAAGGAAGTCGATTCGTTGAACTCTGCCGTGCAATGGGCGGTTGCAGGGTCGCCAGAAATGGCATGTTGCACTCACTCCCAAGCTCAGATGCGCGTCCGGGGCGGGTGCGGTGGGCAGGGGGCCGAAGGAATTTCCTAGCAGTCTAAAAATTGGAATACCAGGCTTTGCTGCGGCGCAGGTTTTCCGTGATGTCGCCCTGCCAGCCGTGCCCCTGCACCACGATGTCGCCGGAATAGCTGCTATCCGCGAGAATCTTGAGCAGTGGCTCCAGGGGTAGATCTGATTCGTATAGCGGATATTGTCTTGTTTTGGTGGAGCCAAAGGGACCGGGACGTTTGCAACCGCAGAAGTTGAATGACTTAATGTGGGGCGCGTGTCGCGTAAGAATTTGGAGGATCTCCTCGTCGGTGAAGTGAGCGTATGCATGGGATGTTGCAAACGCATGACTGAGCAGGGGGTGGTCCAGCAGTTTGATGATTTCAGCGCACTGATCTGGATGGTGGATGGGATAGAAGGTGTGATGGTAGAGGCATATCTCGGTATTTCGCGCCTCTGCGAGCGGGAGAAGGATCTCGAGTTCCTTCCTGGCTGCCTGAATGGGGTCGGACGGGGTTTGTGCGGGATCCGAACATTTCAAACTCAGCTCCAACCGGTTGAAACCGTGGACTTCTTCAAGAACGCGCCGGGTTCTCGCCGAAGAGGAGGGAACGGCGAAATCAATGTTGGCGAAGAATGTGGACACCGTCAGGCCGTGCGCTGCCGGTGCAGCCGTTATGTCGCGCAGATAGCCCTTAAAACACTCATCGGTAAGCGGCCAGGGAACGACGTAAACGCCGTCGAAGCCTGCCTCGGCAATGGCCGCGCAACGTTGTTCCCAATGGCATTGAGGCTCTGCATCGAAGAAGGCGTTTTCCATCGCAACGAGTTTGTTTTTCATAAATTCTCAAAAAATTGTAATTCGATATTGACAATAGTCAACACCATTCCCAATTCTACCGCGAGTGAGCGCCGACCCGACCCTGCCAGCCAACCAAGATGACCGAACTGCTCCCGTGGGAAACCCCGGGCCGCTGCGGATCCCCTTGGGCATGGCGCAGAAGACGATGGCCAAGCGGATGCTGCAAAGTGCGCGGGATATTCCCCAATTTTCGGTGAGCTGGGAGCTGGATGCGGATCAACTGGCGGCTCGCCGGGCGCGGATCAATGCGGAGATTGAAGATGAAGGCCAGCGGGTGAGCGTGACGGCCCTGCTGATTTGGCTGACAGCAAAAGCGCTGGGGCGGCATCCGCGCATGAACAGCC
>NZ_JBIKBQ010000072.1:0-20619 GCF_058122085.1 Luteolibacter sp.
TGTCTTCTTCGTTTTGCTTTCATTTTGTGTGGTTTAGTTTGGGTTCAAGACCCGCGCCCGACCACCACAATCAAAGCTTAACCCCTGGCCCGAATTTCGGGGTCCGCCTCACTTCGGCCAGGCACTGGGTTCATACGGTCTGAAATTATACCGGATGTATTGCTCCGCAGTGGTGATGCTTTGGTCTTGCAGGGTCACACCCAAGTGCGTGTCACAGACTACCAAGCGGGCGCGGTTGTCTGCGATGCTCATCAGCACAAGGAAATCCGCTCCAGCGATTTCTCCGAAGTGGCTGCGCTTCTTGCGATCTCCGAGTAATTCTTTGAGTTCAACTTCATCGAGGGCTTTTCCTAGGACATCTCTCTCGACGAGTGAGATCTTAGGGTTGTTGCTCAGTCGTGCCATGAGAAGGTCGCCCCACCCGGATTTATCCGAGCTGAGGATGGCAATGGGATGGTGGAACTGGAAAAGAAATTTGGAACCAATTACAAGGGCACCATTGATGATTATGAAACCGGCTATCGTGCCCTGATCGAACGCTCGCAAAAGGAAAATTCCCGGCGTGCGGATCGTCATTTGCGAACCCTTCACCACCCGCGCCTCCGACGATTTCAAGCCTCTCGCCAAATACGCGGCGGTTTCCAAAAAACTGGCCGACGAGATGAAACTCGACTTCGTGCCATTCCAGTCGATGTTTGACGAGGCCGTGAAAGCAGCGCCCGCCGATTTCTGGCTCTGGGACGGCGTTCATCCGTCACCCGCCGGTCACGCCATCATGGTCCGCAAGTGGCGCGAGGTGGTGGGAATCTGAATAGGGCATCAACCCGCCAAAGCGCTGCCAACCCAGTGATCCCATGATTGGAACATCATGCAAAATAACCATGGCAGCCACCGCGTTCGCTGTTGTGATCACCGCATTTGCTCCCGTCAACGCGCATGCCGGACCCGCGACCGCTGGAGAAATCACCCGCGAGCAGCGCATCCAGTGGTGGCGCGAGGCGCGCTTCGGCATGTTCATCCACTGGGGGCTCTATGCGATTCCCGGCGGCCAAAAAATACCGGCCGGACGTGTTGTGGTTCGATGGCATCGACATGAAAAGCGACGCACAGGCGCTCGATCTCTATCAGACGATCCGCACGCTGCGCCCGGAATGCGTCATCAACAGCCGCATCAAAGGCTGTGTCCCGCCGAAGAAGATCCCGCCACCGCTCTGCGACTATCTTTCCAGCGGCGACAACGAGATCCTCAAAGGCAACATCGGCTTCGAGTGGGAAAACCCCGGCTCGATGAACACCAGCTACGGATACAATCCCAACGACCCAAAGTGGCACTCCGCCGAGGAAATCGTATCAAAACTCGTCCAGATCGTCAGCAAGGGCGGCAACTACCTGCTCAACGTCGGCCCCACGCCGGAAGGAACCATCCCCCAACCCTGCATCGACCGTCTGGCGGAAGTCGGCCGGTGGATGGACCACAATGGCGAGGCCATCTACGGCAGCTCGGCCTGGCATGTGGCCGACGAGAAGGACGAGACCTCGGGACGCGTCATCCGCTTCACCGCCAAGGGCGATGCCGTTCATGTCTTCTGCCCCGTGAACGGAAGGGCAGGGGAACTCACCATCAAGGCGCTCGGCGCTGAGCAACTTGCCGGACGGCAGATCGCGTCCGTGACCATGCTGGGATCGGAAGAAAAAGTCCAATGGACACAGGAACCGGCCGGACTCAAACTCACCGTGCCGGCCGGTGCCCCCGGCGGCTTTGTCTCTACCTTCCGCGTCCAACTGCGTCCGCAACCTTAACAAATCAGCGATGGTTGCGACGGTCAGACGAATTCCCTTTTCCTCTTTAACATGAATCGAAAATCCATCCCTGCGACCGTCGCCCTATTGTTTTTATGGGTCGCCTCCGTTCTCTGCCTGCGGACACCGGATCATCCTGCCAGCAACGCCGATGCCGGACAAATCGCGACGCGAACCACCAAGGACTCAAACCCAGGGCCAGAACCTGCTGGCGGCTGAATCCGAAACACAGCGGCTTGCAAGGCTTTCGCCGCCATCATGGCGACCGCCCGAGGTGTTTTCAAAAACCGGGCAACCGCCACCGGGCTCAAAGTGCTCACCGGCGGCAACAGCTCTAGCAATGTCGAAGCCGTCAGCGTCCCGTTGCCCGAAGGACGCCGTCGCGTGGAGCGGTCCTGAAAATGACAATCCGGTGAAAGAGCACCCCGACGATCCGCGTTGTTTAGAACCGGTTCCAGAAAGCCACAGTCCACCATGATCCGCATGCGCCCGCTATCCATCCTGCTTCTCAGCCTGCTCTCCAGCCAGGCGGCGGATCGGCCTAACATTCTTTTCATCTTTTCCGACGACCACGCGCTGCAGGCGATTTCCGCCTACGGCGGCCGCTTCAAGGAGATCGCCCCCACGCCCAACATCGACCGCCTCGGCAAACAGGGCGCGGTCTTCGAGCGCTCGTATTGCGCCAACTCGATCTGCGGCCCATCCCGCGCCTGCATCCTCACCGGCAAGCACTCGCACATCAACGGCTTCATCGATAACGACAACTCGAAGTTCAACGGCGCGCAGCCGACGTTCCCGAAATACCTCCAACAGGCGGGCTATCAGACCGCGATCATCGGCAAGTGGCATCTTGTTAGCGATCCCGCCGGCTTCGATTACTGGGAAGTGCTCCCCGGGCAGGGAAGTTACTACAACCCGGACTTCATCCAGATGGATGGCACCACCAAACGCGTCGAGGGCTACGTCTCCGACATCATCACCGACAAGTCGCTCGATTGGCTCAAGAACCGCAAGGACAAGGACAAGCCTTTCGTGCTGATGAGCCAGCAAAAGGCTCCCCACCGCAACTGGGTGCCTGCGGAACGCCATTACAAATTGTTCGATGGCGTGAATCTCCCCGAGCCGGAAACCCTCTTCGACGACTACGCGAACCGCAGCGAGGTGCTGAAAAAACAGGCAATGAGTCTGGCCAAGGACTTCTGGTGGGGACACGACCTGCTGCTGCCTGGCAAATCCACCGACCCGCGGTTTCTCAATGGCATTGTCAACGGCGAGTTCAAGCGCATGAACTCCACCCAGAAAGCCGCTTTTGATCAGGCTTACGGCGCGGAAAACCAGAAGCTCATCGACGACCTCGCCGCCGGCAAACTCAGCGACCAAGACGTGACCCGCTGGAAATACCAGCGCTACCTCAAGAACTACCTCCGCTGCGTCCGCGCCGTGGACGAGAACGTCGGCCGCCTGCTGGATTATCTCGACGAGTCCGGCCTTGCGAAGAACACCATCGTCATCTACTCCTCGGACCAGGGTTTTTACCTCGGCGAGCACGGATGGTATGACAAGCGCTGGATGTTCGAGGAATCGCTCGCCATGCCCTTCCTGATCCGCTGGCCCGGCGTCGTCAAACCCGGCGTCCGCTCCAAGTCGCTCATTCAGAACATCGACTACGCGCCCACCTTCCTCGAAGCCGCCGGCGTGGAAATCCCGGACGACATCCAGGGCCGCAGCCTCGTTCCCGTGCTCAAGAACGCGGGGGTCGCCCCGGCCGACTGGCGCAAGGCGATCTATTACTTCTACTCCGGCGAGGCGACCCACCACGTCGCCGCCCACGACGGCGTCCGCTCCGACCGTTACAAATTGTTCCACCTGGCCAAGACCGGCGAGTGGCAGCTCTTCGATCTCGAGAAGGACCCCCAGGAAATGAAAAGCCTGCACGAAGATCCCGCCTACGCCTCGGTCCTCGCGGAGATGAAGAAACTCCATCGGGAACTGCGCGCTCAATACAAGGTTCCTAGCGAATGATGGATTCGCGTGCCGCCTGACATGGGGATGGAAAACCGTTAGGAATGCGGGCGCGGGCGCGGCAGGTGTTTCCGCGCGCCGCCCGCGATCTCCGCGAGGCTTTGCTCGCCCATGACGAGATAGGTCGTGTTGCCGGGCACACAGATGTCGGCATACCAGGCATCCTCACCGCTGTCGGCACCCAGGGGATGAGGCCGTTGTCGTGGAGATCGCGTTCGCGCCAATACCATTCGTGGAAGCGTTCCAGCGATGAAATTCAAACGATCTCCTCTTTGACCGGGTCCCAGCGGACCTGCCGTTTCTGCCGATATGCCTCGACCGACATCATCAGGGTGGCGACCTCGATGAAGGCCTCGTCCTCATGGCACTGGGTCCGCCCGCGGGTGCGCACGCAGGTCAGGAAGTCCAACAGGTGGTCGGGCTTGCGGTGTTCCTTGCCCGCTTTGAAAAAAAAGCCCGGCTCGGGCCGCGGATAGACCGCCGGCTTGTGGGCGACCTCGTCGCTGAAAATTTCAAACTGCGAGGCGTTTTGGCCGATCGAGTCAAAGATCATCCGCCCTTGCCGGCCGATGTATTCCGGAGTTTGGGAACGCCGCGAGTTCATGCAGCCCTCGAAGTTGACCACGCAGTTTCGTTTCTCGAACACATAACTTGAAAGCCAGGTATCCGGCACTTCGCGGTCGTCGTTCCAGAAGGCGTTGTGCCCTTGGGTCACACAGGTGTCTGGGATTCCGTAGCGCAACACGGTCTGGACATGGTCCATCTCGTGCGTCAGCAGATCGCCGGCCTGGCCGGTCCCGTATGGCCAGTAACAGCGCCAGTGCCAGAAATGCCGTTCGTTGAAGTCAATTTCCGGAGCCGGCCCCAGCCAGCGTTGCCAATCCAGGTCCCGGAGGACCTGCTGCGGGTCAGGCCGCTCATAGACGTCATAGGAACCGTACCAGCGCCACGGCGGCCGCTCGGTTGGCCCGTTGAAAAAGCGGCCGGTGTTGACCAATGTCACCTCCCCGATTTTCCCTTCCGCGATCATGTGGTGGCCCACGTCCGCAGCGGCGAGTTGCCGGCCCTGGTGGCCGAGTTGCATCACCGCCTTGGCGTCCTTCACCGCGTTGCGCATCCGCTTGGCCGCCGCCACCGAGGTGGTCCAGCCTTTCTCGCAATAAACATCCTTACCGGCCGCCACGGCATCCACCACCATTTGCTCGTGCCAGTGGTCAGGGGTGGCGATGATGACCGCCTCGATCTGCGGATCGTCTAGCAGCTCCTTGTAGTCCACAAAGGTCCGCACCTCGGGGTTGTTCGATGGTGCGATCCCCCGTTGGAGGTGCGGTTTGTAAACATCGCAGATGGCGACGACTTTGCACGCTTGGTTCGAACCGGCCACTCGGATCAGATCGCGGCCCCGCGTGCCGATGCCGATCTGGGCGATGCGCACCGGCTCGGCCGTCGGTTCGGCTCCGCGCAAGATGGCGGGGGCCGCCAGGGTGCCGGCGGCAATGGCGGCGGCGGTCTTGCCGCTGGTCTGGATGAACTCGCGACGGGAAATGGAATCAGACGGTTTCATGGCATGGGATTGGGGTTGAATTACCGGTGGGTCACCGACATGGATACGGCTGCATCGCAGCAAAAAATGCACAGCTGAGCTTGATAGTTTGATTCTTCCCTGCCCGATCAACCTGAGCGTGGAGGCGGAGAGGTTCAGCAGGCCCACGGCGACGACTGCCAGCAGGATCATCAGCGCGAGAGTGACGATTAGGGCGAAGCCGCTGGACCCGCGGTTTGGAGGTCTTGTGACTTCCATGGGTGGATGGATCCGCCATCCCGGCGCAATGAGCTAAGTGACTGGAATTCAACTTTTTAATTAGCATCCAGTCTCACTTGGAGTTGGTGCCGACCTGAGCGGGGCGTCCCGGATTCCTGAGAGGGGAGGGGACGATTGTCGCAAAAAGGTGACATTTTTTCGCGAGTTTTCCGTCGGGTCGAGGCGAATCCCATTGCCGCCCGGAGGTGGGGCCATAGTTTGCGTCCGTTGAGCCTGCGGATTTCAGCGGCCGAGCCGCCCTTGCCCATGACCCCGATCAATCCGCGCCACCTGTTGCTATCCGCCGCCCTTTTGCTCCAATCCGTGCCCGCCTCCGCCCAGGGCGTTTTTCCCGGAGCTGATGAGAACACACCCTCGCTGGCGCATTATTTTACCTGGATCAACAACACCAACGAGGGCGCGACCGCAGCCCAGACCCAGACGAATCTGGCGTTTTTCCAATGGCTGAAAAATGATTACGGGATGACGCTCGACATCTACGCCTTCGATGCTGGGGTGATCGACGCGCCGAAATATTACGGCACGCCGGAGACCCGGAAATTCAAAGGCCAGTTCCCGCAGGGCTTCGGCCCGCTCGCCGAGCAGGCGAAGGGTTTCGGCGGCCGCCTCGGGGTGTGGCTCGGTCCCGATGGCTTCGGAAATACTCCCCGGGAGGAAAAGGCGCGCATCGATTTCCTAACCTCGCTGTGCCGCGACCACAAGTTCCAGCTCTTCAAGATGGATGCCGTTTGCACCCAACTGCGCGAGGACAAGCAGGACGCCTTCGTCCGGCTGATGGAATCCTGCCGCAAACACAGCCCGGACTTGATCCTCCTCAATCACCGGCTGGAACTCGGCAAGGCCGAGCCCCACGCGACGACTTTCCTGTGGGAAGGCGCGGAGACCTACATCGACGTCCACATGGTCAACACCACCACCGCTCCCCACAACCGCGCGGGGGCGCTCGGGCGAGGCTTGCCGCCGGAACTCAAGCGGCTGGCGGAGGAGCGTGTCGCCGAGGTCGAGGCGTTCAAGGACGGCAAGCCGCTCGACCGCGCCGCGTGGCGTGCCAGCAACCTCTTCGCCCACCCCGACGCCCTGCCAGCCACCGCCGCATGGTCGGCCGGCGTGACCGTGGATGAAATCACCCCCACCTCCTACCTCTGCGTGGCGGTGGAAGGAAAACACGGCAAGGAGGGATGCTATGCCGCCATCCGTCGGAACGGCAAGCTGATCGGCGCGCCGGACCGCGCCTCCTCCTACCCCGTGATTTCCTGGGAAAACCCGGTTCGCGGCCGCGAGAGCGGATACACCTATTTCTTCCCGCTCGATCCATCAATGGTCGGTGAAAAGCTCGAAATCGTCCTGCTCGGCATGAAAGGCGGCGGTCAGGACCTGCAAACCTTCCGTCTGGCTCACCGCCCGCGATTTGCCGTTCACCACCGAGCTCCGGAAAATCCCACGGTGAGCATGAATCCGCGCCACCGGAAGTTGGCTGCCCCTCATCCGGGGTTGATGAAAGGGAGTGCAAGAAATGCCCGTTTAGGCGGTCACGATTCCGGCACCGTGCTATTTGAAATCATGTCGAAGCGATTCCGTCCTCTCGCCGCCTTGTTGATCCTGAGCATTCCGCTCGAGGCAGCGGTGGATTTCGCCCGCGACGTCCGCCCCATCCTCAACGCCAACTGCACCGCCTGCCACGGCGGCGTCAAGGAGGCTGGCGAGGTTTCATTCATCTATCGGGACAAAGCTCTCGGCAAAGGCGAGTCCGGCAAGCCGGTGATCGTCCCCGGCAAACCCGATGCCTCGGAAATGATCGCCCGCATCACCTCCAAGGATCCGGACGAGGTCATGCCGAAGCCTGAGCACGGTCCCCCGCTCAGCTCCGCGCAGATCGCCACCCTCCGCCAGTGGATCACCGAAGGCGCGAAATGGGGCGAGCATTGGTCGTTCGTCGCTCCGGAAAACCACCCGCGGCCTCCCGTTCGTAAAACCGATTGGCCGATCCGCGGCCTCGATCACTTCATCCTCGGCCGCCTTGAATCTGAGAAGCTGAATCCATCGCCCGCCGCCGATCCCGCGCAGTGGTTGCGCCGCGCCTCGTTCGACCTCACCGGACTGCCGCCCACCATCGACGAACTCGACGCCTTCCAAAAAGCAGCTTCCGCAGACCTGCAAGCTGCCATCGAAAAGGAAACCGACCGGCTGCTCGCATCGCCGCATTTCGGCGAGCGCTGGGCCTCCGTCTGGATGGACCTCGCCCGCTACGCCGATAGCGCGGGCTACGCCGACGATGGCCGCCGCGAGGTCTGGAAATACCGCGATTGGCTCATCGACGCCTTCAACCGCGACCTGCCATTCGACCAATTCACCATCGAACAGATCGCCGGCGATCTGATCCCTAACGCGACGCTCGACCAGAAGATCGCCACCACTTTCAGCCGCCTCACCCAGGTCAACAGCGAGGGCGGCACCGATGATGAGGAGTTCCGCGTCGCCGCCGTCATCGACCGCATGAGCACCACTTGGGAGGCATGGATGGGCATCAGCTTCGGCTGCGTACAATGCCACTCCCACCCCTATGATCCGATCCAACACGAGGAATTCTATCAATTCATGGAGTTCTTCAATCAATCCGCCGACGCCGACCTGGTCGAAGACCTGCCCAAGCTCGCCGTGCCCGTGGACAAGGCCCGCTATGCCGATGCCAACGCCCTTCACAATCAAATCCTCGGCGCGGAGAAATCCCTTCACGACGCCCGCGTGAAAATCGACTCCGCCACCCGCTGGCAACCCGCGCGGTCGGTCACCGCCGAGGCGAAGAAAGCCGTTCTCAGCATCGTCGAGCAGGACGGCGTCCAAGAGTTCCGCGCCGACCCGAACGTCGCCGCCGGAGCCGAATACATGCTCACGTTCCCCACCGATCTCAAGACCGTCACCGCCCTGCGTTTGGAGCTTCTCCCGCTCGACGAGAAAAAAGCCACCCACACCCCGGAGTGGGGCGGCATCATCCGGCATATACTGCTAGGCGTCATCGATCCGTCCGGCAAGGCGACCCCCGTGCCGTTCCATGAAGCCATCGCCGACGAAGCCCACCCGATGCATGATCCGAACGGCTCGATCAAAGGTGACGAGCGCGGATGGGGCACCTACTCGAAAATCTTCACCCCGCGCCACGCCACCTTCGCGCTCGCGGAACCCCTAACCGTTGCTCCGGATTCCAAGCTGCGCGTGACTCTCAAGAACGGCTATATCTATCAGGCGAGTTTCCCGATGGTCGCCAAGCGCGGACGCATCTCGCTCACCGACCAGCCGGAGTGGATCAGCCACCGCACGCAAACCGAGGTGGTTTCCGCCAAGCAGCGGATCGAGGAAGCCCGCAAGAAACTCAAGGAAATCCCATCCACCACCACCCCGGTGATGGTCGAACGCGACCCGGCCTTCGCACGCGGCACCCACGTCTTCCTCCGCGGCAACTGGCTCGACAAGGGCGATTTCATCAAGGAGGCCGGCACCCCGAAAATTTTCCCGCCACTCCCCAAAAGCGGCGAACGCGCCACGCGCCTCGACCTCGCGCGATGGATCGCCTCGCCATCCAATCCGCTCACCGCCCGCGTCGCCGTCAACCGCCTCTGGCTCGAACTCTTCGGCACCGGCATCGTCCCCACTCCGGAAGACTTCGGCTCCGCCGGCGAGCATCCCACACACCCGGAGTTGTTGGATCACCTCGCCGTGCGCTTTTCCTCCGAGATGAAATGGAGCGTCAAATCGATGCTGCGCGAGTTGGTCACCAGCGCCACCTATCGGCAGGACTCGACCATCCCCGCCGATCTGGTAGAGCGCGATGCCGGCAACCGCCTGCTCGCCCGTGGTCCGCGCCAGCGCCTCACCGCCGAGATGATGCGCGACCACTCGCTCACCGCCGCCGGACTCATCAGCCCCCGCATCGGTGGCATTCCGGCCCAACCGCCGCTGCCACCCGGCGTCTGGAAACCATTCACCAAGGACGAGTGGAAAACCCCGGAACCCGGCGACCCGGAACGCTACCGCCGCGCGGTTTACATCTACTTCAAGCGCAGCCTGCTCTATCCGCTTTTCAGCTCCTTCGATGTGCCTCCGCGCGACATCTCGTCCAAGCGCCGCCTCGTTTCCAACACTCCGCTCCAGGCGCTCACCACGCTCAACGACGCCGCCTTCCACGAAGCCGCCATCGCCATCTCCAAACGCATGGCCGAGGCCGCGCCGGATGACCTTGCCGCCAGCATCGCTTACGGTTACCGTCTCGTCGCCACGCGTGAAATCACCCCGGACCGCAGCTCGGAGCTGCGCGAACTCTATCAGCATCTCGTCGCCGAATACACCGCCGCGCCCGACACGATGAAGGATCTCGCCGACACCCCGGAAAAAGCCGCCCTCGCCATCGTCGCCTCCGTCATGCTCAACCTCGACGAATCGCTAGCCCGCTAGAGCCATGAACATTGCCCAACATCTCCAGCAAGAGCAGCTCCGCCACGCCACGCGCCGGCATTTCCTCAAGGAAGCCGCGTTCGGCCTCGGCTCGCTTTGCCTAACGAGCCAGAATGTCTTCGGGGCCGGGGGCTCCGTGGGCCAGCACGACGTCGCCAATCCGCTGGCACCGCTCGCCCCGTCCTTCGCGCCCAAGGCCAAGCGCATCATCTTCCTCCACATGGCCGGCGCGCCGAGCCAGATGGAGCTGTTCGACTACAAACCCATGCTTGCCAAATACGACGGCAAGGACTGCCCGGCCGAATACCTCGCAGGCCAGCGCTTTGCCTTCATCCAGGGCGTTCCGCGTTTGCTAGGCCCGCAGTTCGATTTCAAACAACACGGCCAGTCCGGCGCCTGGATTTCCGACCGTCTGCCGTCGCTCCACGCGCATGCCGACAAGCTCTGCTTCATCAAGTCGATGCAGACCGACCAGTTCAATCACGCGCCGGCCAAGCTCCTGATGCACACCGGCAACCAGAACCTAGGCTACCCCTCGATGGGCTCGTGGATCACCTGGGGGCTCGGCAGCGAAAACCAGAACCTGCCAGGTTACATGGTCCTGCTCTCCGGCGGTCGGCCGCCCCGCGCCGGGGCCGCGCTGTGGGCGAACGGCTTCCTGCCATCCGTCTATCAGGGAGTCCAATGCCGCTCCGGCGGCGACCCGGTCCTCAACGCCGCGAATCCTCCCGGCATCAACCGCGAGATCCGCCGCGCCGCGCTCGATTCCCTCAAAGGGCTCAACGCCCGTACCCACGAAGACTTCGGCGATCCGGAAACCGTCACCCGCATCGCCCAATACGAAATGGCCTACCGCATGCAGATGTCCGTGCCCGAGGTGATGAGCATCAACAACGAACCCGCCCACATCCGTGAAATGTATGGCGCGGAGCCCGGCAAGACCTCCTTCGCTAACAACTGCCTGCTCGCCCGCCGCCTTGCGGAAAACGGCGTGCGTTTCATCCAGCTCTTCGACTGGGGCTGGGACACCCACGGTTCCAGCGCCTCGGAATCGCTCAAGGACGGCTTCGTGAAAAAGTGCCAGGACATCGACAAGCCGGTCGGCGCGCTGCTAACCGACCTCGAACAGCGTGGCATGTTGGAAGACACGCTGCTCGTCTGGGGCGGCGAGTTCGGCCGCACCCCGATGCAGGAAAACCGCGGCGGCGGCGCGGCGAACGCCTTCGTCGGCCGCGACCATAACCCGAACGCCTTCACCATCTGGATGGCCGGCGGCGGCGTCAAACCCGGCATCAGCTACGGCGAGACCGACGAACTCGGCTACCGCGTCGCCTCCGATCCGGTCCACGTCCGCGACTTCCACGCCACGCTCCTCCAGCTCTTCGGCTTCGATCATCACAAGCTCTCGTTCCCGTTCCAAGGGCTCAACCAGAAACTCACCGGCGTGAAACCCGCCAAGGTGATCAAAGGAATCCTCGCATGACGACCCTGCGGCTCCAATTCATCCTGTCGGCACTGCCCGTCGCATTGGCGTGTGCCCTCGCCCACGCCGCAGAGCCGAGTTTCAACCGCGACATCCGCCCCATCCTCTCGGAAAACTGTTTCCTCTGTCACGGTCAGGACCCGAAACACAGGGGAGGGGAGTTGCGCCTCGACATCCGCGAGGACGCCGTCGCCCAGCGCGATGGAGCCGCCGCCATCGTCCCAGGTCACCCCGACCAAAGCGGGATCATCCAACACATTCTATCCAATGATCCGGAGGTCGTCATGCCGCCGCCGAAGGCTCACCTCGCCGCCATCCCGCCGGAACACATCGACACCCTCAAGCGCTGGATCACCGCGGGCGCGCCCTACGAACCGCACTGGTCCTTCGTTCCTCCCAAAAAAGCCGCCGTCCCCGCAGGCGTCGGTCCGGTGGATCATTTCATCAATCAGCGCCTCGCCGGGGAAAAACTCGCGCCCAGTCCGCCCACCGATCCGGAAACACTCGTCCGCAGGATGTTTCTCGATCTAACCGGCCTGCCGCCCGCCCCCAAGGATACCGACGCATTTCTCTCCGACTCCTCCCCCGACCGCAGGGACCGCCTCATCGCACGGCTGATGGACTCGCCGCATTTCGCCGAGCGCATGGCGCTGCCGTGGCTCGACGGCGCGCGCTACTCGGACACCCACGGCTATTCCATCGACGACCACCGCGACATGTGGGCCTGGCGCGACTGGGTCATCCACGCCTTCGCGACTAATCAGTCTTACGACCAGTTCCTGCTGGAGCAAATCGCCGGCGACCTCATTCCCAACGCCACCCCGAACCAGATCGCCGCCACCGGATTCCTGCGCAACAGCATGAACACCCACGAAGGCGGCACCATCGCCGAAGAATACCGCGTCAACTACACCGTGGACAAGGTGGACACGGTCTCCACCTCCGTGCTCGGCCTGACGATGAAGTGCGCCCAGTGCCACGACCACAAATACGACCCGATCTCCCAGAAGGAATACTTCCGGATGTATGCCTTTTTCAACACCTCCTCCGAACCCGGAAAAGGAGCGACCAACGCCAACACCAATCCGGTGATGGACTACATCTCCCCGCTCGGCGACGGCGGCATGGCGGGTCTCAAGGCGCGCGTCGCCGAATTGGAATATCACAAACTCCACCCCACCGAGCCGGTCGTCAAAGCCCGTGCCGAATGGGAAACCAGGCAATCCCCGCCCGACGGCCCGCTCGCCGTTGCTCTCAAGACACCTGTCAGCCAACGCGCCAACGAACACTGGCAGACCATCAACTCCGCGTTCCTCCTATCCAACGATCCGATGGCGGGCCGCATGAAAGTCGCCGTCACGACCATCGAAACGGAGATCAAGGTTCTGGAAAGCCAAATCAAGCGCGGCAAGACCACCGTCATGGTCATGGACTACAAGCCGGAGTTGCGCAAAACCCACATCCTCGTCCGTGGCGCTTACGATCAATACGGCGAGGAAGTCACAAGCGGCGTGCCCGCCGTGCTGCCTCAACTAGCGGAAGGCGGAAACGCCACCCGCCTCGACCTCGCGAAATGGATCATCCGGCCTGATCATCCGCTCACCGCCCGCGTCGCGGTGAACCGCGTCTGGCAGATGGTATTCGGCCGTGGCATCGTGGAGAGCGCCGGAGATTTCGGCAACCAGGGCTCGTGGCCCACCCATCCCGAACTCCTCGATTGGCTCGCCGTGGACCTCGTCGAACACGGCTGGGACCTCCGCCACACGCTCCGCACCATTCTCACCTCGGAAACCTACCGCCGCTCCGCCGCCGCCACGTCCGGGCAGCTCGAAAAAGACCCGCGCAACCAACTCCTCGCCCGCTCGCCACGCACCCGCCTGCCCGCCGAAATCATCCGCGACCAAGCGCTCGCCGCCAGCGGCCTGCTCGATCTAACCATCGGCGGCCCCGGCGTCCACCCACCGCAGCCGGACCTCTGGAGCGAGATCAGCCATTTCGGATACACGCCACCTTTCACCGCGCAGGTCTTTCTATCAAGTCGCGGCTTTTCGAACCACCGCCGCAGCCTCTACACCTTCTGGAAGCGCACCTCGCCGCCGCCCGTCATGGCCCTCTTCGACGCCCCCACCCGCGAAACCTGCTCGGTCGTCCGCAACGCCACCAACACCCCGCTGCAAGCGCTCGTCCTCCTCAACGAACCGCAATTCGTCGAAGCCGGGGCCGCCCTCGGCCAGCGCATGATCGCGGAAGGCGGCGACTCCGCCGAGGCCCGGCTCACCCACGGCTTCCGCCTCGCCACCGGGCGCAAACCCGCCCCGCAGGAACTCTCGTTGTTAGCCACCGCGCTCGACCGTCACCTCAAGCGCCTCGGCGGCGAACCCGCCGCCTACGCCATGATCGGTTCCACCCTCATCAACCTTGACGAATTCATCAACCGGCCATGAACCCGCTCGAAGCCCATCTCAACTCGATCTCGCGCCGCAGTTTCCTCGGGCTCACCGGCCTCGGCCTCGGAGCCATGGCCGCTCGCTCGCTGATGGCCGCCGATGTGAAATCCATCGCCGCGCCCCGCGGCGTTTCCCATTTCGCGCCCACGGCGAAACGCGTCATCTATCTCTTCCAATCCGGCGGCCCCTCGCACATCGACCTCTTCGACTACAAGCCGCAGTTGGAAAAAGTCCACGGCATCGACCTGCCCGACTCCGTTCGCCAGGGCCAACGCCTAACGGGCATGACTTCCGGCCAGAAAGACTTCCCCGTTTGCAAAAGCCTCGCCGCCTTCAAGCAGCGCGGCAACAGCGGCCAGTGGATCAGCGACCTGCTGCCTTACACCGCGGGCGTCGCCGATGAAATCGCCGTCATCCGCAGCATGCACACCGAGGCGATCAACCACGATCCCGGCATCACCTTCATCAACACCGGTTCGCAGTTTCCCGGCTCGCCGAGCATGGGATCGTGGGTCTCCTACGGCCTCGGCAGCATGAACGAAAACCTGCCCGCCTACGTCGTCCTCGTTTCCCAGGGCACCGGCAAGAACCCCGGCCAGCCGATCTTCTCCCGCCTCTGGGGCAGCGGCTTTCTGCCCTCCAGCCACCAAGGCGTGCAGTTCCGCAGCAGCAAGGATCCCGTGCTCTTCCTCAACGACCCCGCCGGCATGACCCGCTCCGACCGCCGCGCCATGCTCGACGACCTCGGCCAGCTCAACCAGATCCGCCACAACCAACTCGCCGACCCGGAAATCCTCGCCCGCATCAGCCAATACGAACTGGCCTTCCGCATGCAGGCCTCCGCGCCCGAGCTCGCCGATCTATCCGACGAACCCGACTGGGTCTTCGACCTCTACGGCCCTGACTCGCGCCGCCCCGGCACCTACGCCTACAACTGCCTGCTCGCCCGCCGCATGGCCGAGCGCGGCGTGCGCTTCACCCAGCTCTTCCACCGCGGCTGGGACCAGCACGACAACCTCCAGACCCATCTCGCCAACCAGTGCCGCGACACTGACCAGGCCTCCGCCGCACTCATCACCGACCTGAAACAGCGTGGAATGTTAGAAGACACCCTCGTGATCTGGGGCGGCGAGTTCGGACGCACCGTTTACAGCCAGGGAAAAATCGGCGAGGGGCGCGACCACCACGGCCGCTGCTTCAGTGTCTGGGTGGCCGGCGGCGGCGTGAAAGGCGGCGCCAGCTACGGGCTAACGGATGATTATTCCTACAACATCGTCGAAAACCCCGTCCACATCCGCGACCTCAACGCCACCATCCTCCATTGCCTCGGCATGGACCACAACCGCTTCACCTTCCGCTCCCAGGGCCTCAACCAGAAACCCACCGGCGTCGAGCCCGCGCACGTGGTCAAAGGGATTCTCGCATGACCAAATCCGTCGGCGGCGCGGCCAAAAAGGCCGGGCGCAAGGGGAAGAGGAACCAACCCTGAGTGCCTGGGATCGATCGGAATTTGGAAAGATTCATCATGAAGCACACGTATCGGCCGAGTCACACATGCCAGCCAGCTTGATGAAAATCCCTCGACTTTCGCGCCGCCGCGCCGCCGCGCCACCTTGTTCACCTCGGAACGGCAGGCTCAAAACGACCCGGAGAACGGCAAATCCTAATAAACTCCCATGAAACGATTGATCCTGCTCGCCGCGCTTCTCTGCTGCCAGTCCTTTGCGGCGAAGCCCAACATCCTGTTCATCGCCATCGACGACCAGAACGACTGGATCGGCCACCTCGGCGGGCATCCGCTGGCGAAGACGCCCCACATCGACAAGCTCGCCGCGCGCGGCACCACCTTCCTCAACGCGCACTGCAACTCGCCGCTGTGCAATGCCTCGCGCACCAGCCTGATGCTCGGCCTGCGTCCGACCACCACCGGGATCTATGGACTCGCGCCGTGGTTCCGCAGTCTGCCGGAGTGGAAGGACCGGGTGAGGCTGCCCCGGCATTTCGCCAATAACGGCTACCGCACCGCCGCAACGGGGAAGATCTATCATCTCGGCACCGGCGGAAAGGAGAAGGGCGGGGACGGTTCCAAGCCCGAGTTCCAAATCACCGCGCCCCTCGGCGGCGTCGGCACTGTCCCGCCGAAGAACAGGGCCTCATCGATGGCATCGCGGCACTCAACGATTTGCGCCAAACGACATTCCGAGCGGATCCCGAACTGCTGAGGCGATTCGAAGCACGGATGAAGGCCAGACAAGGCTAACTCAGGCCACATTTTGTGTCTCAAAACGGCACCTCTCCCGCCAGTTCCTCCACTTCCTCCGCCACCCGCGCCGCGTGGCTGTGGCGTCCCGCCGCAGTCCGTCTCCGGAGCGTCTCGCTCCGAGTCTTTTTCTAAAACGGCGAGCTTCCCACCAACTCCTCGATCTTTTTCTCCAGTTTCTCCCGCTGCGCGGCGACGATGGTGTCGATCACGGGCAGCACAGCCCCGGATGCCGGAAAACCACCAGTCCGGCGTCCTCCCGAAAAGTGCGAGCCGCCGGATTTTTGTGCCCTTGAACTAAAGGGGAATTAATCCTAGGTTTCCGCCATGTCCACCAAGGAACTCGCAATGGAAACCATCAAGGGACTTCCCGAAAACGCCACTTGGAGGGAAATCGAGGCCCGCATCCGCCTCCTTGCCGAAGTCAACATGGGCTACGAAGAACTCCAGCGGGGAGAAGGAACGATTGTCACCAGTCAAAGTGAATTTCTGAATCTGGCCAGAGGCATGCGATGAACCTCATCCTCTCGCCCTCGGCAATTCGAGATCTGCAGGAGATTTCCGACTACACGCTTCAGACTTGGGGTGCGGAACAGGAAGATCGCTATTTAAAAGGTCTTTGGGGGAAACTCGCCGAAATCCAGTCCAACCCGGATTCCTGGCGACTGCGGGATGACCTGGCAAAAGGCTGCCGCTCCGCCCGCCACGAGAAGCACGTCATCTTCTTCTCGATCAAAGGGCAGACGCTTGAGATCATTCGGATCCTCCACGGCGCGATGGACTTCAACAGTCATCTGGCTGATGAGGATTTACCGGGCTGACGATTTGTGTCTGCCGACTGCATTCTAAAACGCCACATACCCCGCCAGTTCCCGCTCCGCGTCTTTTTCTAAGACGGCGAGCTTCCCACCAACTCCTCGATCTCCTGCTCCAGTTTCTCCCGCTGCGCGGCGGCGCCCCCCCGTGGAGATCCGGGTGAAACATCCGCACCAGCTCCTTCCAAAGCTGCTTGAGCCGCGCGGTCTCGTCGTCGTTGAGCTCCCGTTTCCCCTTGAGCGCTCTATCTTCCTCTTCATTTCAGCTTCTCAGCTTCTCAGCTTTTACCCACCGGTCTTTCTCCGCCGCTTCGCGCTGGTAGTCGGCGGCGGCGCGTCTTCCCGGCAACCACTCCTGCCACGCCCTCAACTCGTCATCCTCCCACGCCTCCTGATGGTTTGGCCCGGATGCTTGTTAGTCGGGACTGACGCTTTCGATGCTAGCCGGACGAAATGGTCCGGCAAGCACGCTGTTTGCCGGGAATTCAGGTGCTTTCGTCAGCCTGCCCGATGGTTGCGGGGGGCGTTCAGGATTTCCAGATCGCCCCCCGGACTGGGCACGTCCGACGGCTTGAGGTCAGCAGGGGATGTCGGTTTCCGGCTCGGTTCCTTGCAGCGTGGCTGACTGGTGGCCGTTGTGATGGGTCAGCGCATAGGCCCCGGCGGCGAGCAGCCCGATGACGACCGCGCCGCCGATCAATCCTGCGGGATGACGAGTGCCGAGATCGCGGATGCGCGTCGCGGCGGTCGCCCCGCGGCTGGCGATTTGTTGCTTCGCCTGGCCGGCGAGTTCCCGCGCGCCATTCGGCAGCGTTTGCCGCGTGGTGTGGGAAATCAGGTGGCGGATGTCGTCGCGCAAAGTGGAAACATCTTCGCGGACGCGATTCATGAGTCCTGTTGAACGACTGTCATTGAATAGGGATGAGTTCATGGCTACGGGGGTAGTTAATGGTTGGGGGAATCGAGGGATGGTAAATTAGCACGCTTCCCCGGCCATTGCAAGATTCCGCTAAACCAAGTGACTCCCGACCGCCTCCCGAACCCGCGCCGCGACCTCGTCGAGCGTGCCGCGGGTGTCGATGACCCGGACGAAGCTCTCGCCCTTGAGCGAGAGGAAAATTTCCCGGCAGCGCTCCAAATTCTCGCGTTTTTCAAACTCGTTGGCCGTGTCGCCGCGCGCGCCGATGCGTTCGAGCGCGGAGTCCACGTCGAGGTCCATGATCAGCAGCAAATCCGGGACCGGCGCGAACTCCTCGTTTTTCCGCCGGATCTCCGCCGGGTCGAAACCGCGGGCTCCCTGGTAAGCCATCGTCGAGAAATAGTAGCGGTCGAGGATCACGACCTTGCCGGCGGCGAGTGATGGCGCGATGAGCTCCTCGACGTGCTGGCGGCGGTCGTTGAGGAAATATTGCAGCTCGTCCTCCGGCGCCAGGCGGCCGGTCGCGGCCGACTCGCGGAGCTTTTTCCCCCACGGGCCGGCGGTCGGCTCGTGTTCCACCACGACACAGAGTCCCATATTTGTAAGAAACTCTCCAAGTAGGCCAGAGTGAGTAGACTTTCCCGAGCCGTCAATCCCTTCAAAGGCAATGCAAAGACCTTGATTCATCGGCTGGTCACGACTGTGTTCTTGTGTTTCAGAATGGAGCGAGTTTTTGTGTTCGCGGCATTCAATCCGTGGAGATGGGTTCCTTTCAAGCCATATCGTCAATCTGGGGTCAAAAGCTTCAGTTTCAACCCGTCCTTCACGAAGCGTTTGAAGTCGGCGTCCAGCGTCACGACCTCCGAGTGAGTTTTTGGATTTTGATTCTCCCACTTTTGCAAACGTGGGGCCAACAGACCAATGCGAGGGAATATCCCCAACCCACTCGATGCCGGAGGGTTTGGTTTTCGGATAGGGTCGGTAGGCGCTCATGCGTCACCTCCTTCAGTGGCTTGTTCTTGGAGCAGGTAGAATTCGTGGAGTTTGCGCTGGAGGAGTTGCTTGTCGGGGAGCTGGGTTTGGTATTCGGCGATGAGGGCGGGGCTGAGGTGGCGGTTCATGGCGTATTTGACGACTTCGGCATCCTTGCTGGCGCAGAGCAACACGCCGATGGCGGGGTTTTCGTGGGGCTTTTTCGCATCGCGGTCGAGGGCTTCGAGATAGAAGCCGAGCTTGCCGAGGTATTCCGGCTCGAAGCGGCCGACCTTGAGTTTGATGGCGACGAGGCAGTTCAGGCCGCGGTGGAAGAAGAGGAGATCGAGCGCGAAATCCCGCCCGCCGACCTGGAGCGGGAACTCGGTGCCGATGAAGCAGAAATCGCGGCCCAGCTCGATGAGGAAATCGCGGAGCTGGAGTAGCAGGCCCTGATGGAGATCCGTCTCGCTGTGGCCGGCCGGGAGATCGAGGAATTCGAGCAGGTAGACCCTTTGCCAAAAAGTAATTTCCAAAACCCTCACGAAAGACCGTTACGACTGTTTGAATCACTCGCGAATCGCTCGCCCTCACCAGCTCCCTAATCCCGATACTTGCACGCTCGAAGAACTCGAAGTTGCAATGGATTGTGGATGTGACAACAAGGTGTTCCGGCGTCTCAACGCCATCCATTTATTGTTATACTATTTAGCTTAATAGAATAGGCATGTGGTTTTCTTCGAACCGTTTAGTTCGGAGCGCAGGTAGCTGTTCAAAAACAAAGACAGGACTCGGCTGGTATCCTCCCAGTATTTACGCAGGGGCACGGTGATCTTCTCTTCGAGGGCCTCCAGTGTAGGCCAGGCCTTATTGCAGATCGTATCCTTGACGATATCCCAGAACTTTTCGACCGGATTGAGTTCGGGGCTGTAGGCCGGCAGGGTGATGATCTTGAGGTTTGCGGGTAGCTCGCCGCCTCCATTGCGGTGATGGAATCCCGCGCCGTCCCCGATGACCACATGCATCGCATCCTCATCGCTCTCGGCGATCTGATTGAGGAAATGTACGTCCGCCTCCTTGTTGACCGTCGGCGAGTAAAGGAACTCGCTTGCGCCACCACCCACTTCGAGCGCACCAAAGAGATAGCCCCATTCGAAGCGGCGCTCCACCGGCGTGACCACCCTCACTCCCTTCAACGACCAGACGCGCCGCACCAATGGGTGGAGTCCATAGCGCATTTCATCGTAAACCCAGAGCTTGATCTTGCGTCCCGTCGGCAATTCCAGCTCCTTCATTTTCTCCGCGAGCGTGATCTTGAAAGCGCTGGCGGCTTCCTCATCCTTCTTCAAGTGACTTGGGCGGGCGACCTTGAGCCGCCCTCCGAGCTTTCCCAGCTGATAGTAGATGGAATTGGTGCCGAATTCAATGTGGTGCTTCTCCTTGAGCCAGGCTTCCGCTTGGCCAGCAGTGCGGAATTCCCCCGCCTTGAGCTTTTCGGTTAGCTCGGCCTTGGCTTCAGCCGTCATCTTGCCCTTTCTTCCCGAACCCTCGCCGCGCTTCAGAAGCGCTTCAATCCCACCATTTCGGAAGAGCTTGATCCAATCATTGATACTGTTTCGATGGCGTCCCACCA
>NZ_JBIKBQ010000073.1:0-20412 GCF_058122085.1 Luteolibacter sp.
CACCGGCCCGTCCCAGCGCGAAAGAGCAATCCGAGCTTGCTGGGGAGATCAAGTTCTCGTATCAAATGTCCATCAGCCAGCCCGCTGAGATTTTAACAATTTAACGGAAAGAAAAATTTCCCCTTGGTCGGACCTGTTCCAATTTCCACGATTGCACTGCGGCGTTTGCGTTTCCTAGTCATCGACTCGGGTTTCCGAGTCAACTTGTGTGGAATTGTGTGTGGAAAACCTGTCGCGGTTTCCCTTGATGGCTCGCAATCGCTTGATTGATAATGACTTGCGGAGATCGTGCTGGACGCTGGCGGAGAGGGTGGGATTTGAACCCACGGTAGCTGTTACACTACGTCTGATTTCGAATCAGGTGCCATAGACCACTCGACCACCTCTCCTTGAACGGGGCGGGAAATTGAGCGCGGCATCCGGGTTTGTAAAGCTTCCAATTTGAATTTAATCCGGGAAAACGATCGCCCGGTGGCCGTCGAGGATGGTCCGGTCGTGGACGTGGAAGCGGATCCCTTTAGCGAGGGCGATCCGCTCGCAGTGGCGACCGAGGCGGACGAGGTCGTTGGGGGTGTGGAAGTGTTGGACGCGGTCCACTTCCTGCTCGATGATGGGGCCGGCGTCGAGGTCGGCGGTGACGTAGTGACAGGTGGCACCGATCAGTTTCACACCGCGCTCGTAGGCTTGTTTGTAGGGGTTCGCGCCGATGAAGGCGGGCAGGAAGCTGTGATGGATGTTGATGACGCGGCCGGCGAAGTCGCGGCAGAAATCATCTGGCAGGATTTGCATGAAACGGGCGAGGACGATAAGTTCGACATCCTGCTCGACGATCATTTCGCGGATGCGCGCGAAGCCGGCCTGGCGGTTTTCGCCGTCCATGTCGATTTCATGAAACGGGATGTCGGCCCGCTCGGCGGTGGGGCGGCAGTTGGGGCGGTTGCCGATGATCGAGGTGATTTCGATGGGCAGTTCGTCGAGTTCGGCGCGCCAGAGGATTTCGTTGAGGCAGTGGTCGGTCTTGGTGACGAGCACGGCGGTTTTCATGCGGTAGGGGAGGCGGCGGAAGTGCCAGTCCGCCTGCAAGGAGCGGCCGAGCGTGCCGAAACCGTCGATGAAATCCTGGACATCGACGTCGAGGTCGGCGGTTTCGATTTCAAGCCGGGCGAAAAACTTGCCGCCGAGCTGGTCGGAAAACTGGGCGAATTCGATGAGGTTGCCGCGATGGCCGGCGACGTAGTTGGCGACCTTGGCGACGATGCCGGGTTGGTCGCGGCAGCTGAGTTTGAGGATTAATCCGGGACGGGACATGCGGAGGGGAGAGTGCGTGAGCGGGGTCCGCGCGTCAATCATCGCTCGCCGTCCATTCCGCGGCGGAGTGCCAGGGCAGGTCGAAGGTGGCTGCGGTTAGTTCGGGTGACGCTTGGATGGCTTCAGCTTGTCTGGAGAGCATCGGTTGGGAATCTGTCGCTGCTGCGGGCGGGGGCAGCGGTCCGGAGGATGCGCCGGGGCGGGATGAGAGGGTCAGCAGGAGCAGCGTGAAGAGCATGGTGGAAAGGACGCCGGCCAGTCCCGCCAGCCACCAGCGGTGGTTACCTTGGTGCGGGGTGCCGATGCCGCACTCCGCGATGAGCGGGGGGCTGGCGCGGCGGACGATGGCGTTGATCACGTGGGGAGGAATTTCAGCGGCCCGTGGCCTTGCTGCTTGGGTGGCGGGCAGTTGCCAACCGGCGAAATCGAGGTCGTCGGCAGCGAGTGCAAGGTCTTCCGGGTAGGCCACGCTCCGCCCGGAGTGGTTGTCGGTGAGCAGGGCCATGACCACCGCTTCATCCACAAATCCTTGTTTTTCCATGGTGCGCGAGCTTGATTCGTCGCTTGGGCGGATGGATGGCAGCGGGCTGAGTCTGAGTGAGTTCATAATCGGCTTGGATTGGTTGATCAATCTGGTATAAAGAAAATCCGGAATGGTCAATTTTTAATGTTTCCAAACTAAATTTCAGGGCACCGGGGAAAGCCGCCCCTCCAGGAAGTGTTAGTCCGTGGCGGTGCTTGGGGTTGCAATCACCGGAATTTGCATCAAGAATTGCTCCAACGACATGCCTTCGAACACTCCCGATGACACATTATTGCTGATCCGCTGTCCGTCCTGCGGCCAGCGGTTCAAGGTGGGAGAGGATTTGCGTGAGCGCACCGTCGAGTGCGGTGGCTGTGAAAACCGCTTCCGGATCAACGACGAAGTCATCGTGCGGGGGCGCAAATTTTACCCGAGTGAGCATAAGAGTCATGAATTGAACCGCTTTCCGCGGATTCCGTTGCCGGGAGGCGAGGCATTGATCGGCATGCAGCCGGTCCGTTACAGCAATATGCCGGATCCCGCGGAGCTCGAGCCCGCGTCGCCTCAGCGAATCATGGCGGGAATCATCGGTGTGGCGGGCATGGTGATGATGGCGCTGCTGCTGATGTTTGGTGCCAGCCGCGGCGGAATGCTGGATGGGATGGTCATTGCAAACCGGCTTCTGATGGCGGGTTTTGTGTGTGTCTTGGGAACTTTGCTGCTCGTTTATGCGAACCCGCGGGCGCGGACGAAAGCGCTGGGCGTGGGGCTGGCTTTGAGCACCGCCCTGCTGCTGGTGCCGTTCTTTTTCAAGACCGGATCGGTGCCGCTTGGCAGCCGGATGGCTGGCGAGCCGGGAAAAAACTCGCCATTGGCAGCGCCCATCCAGCAGCCCGGGGAAGACAGCGCCACCGTGGCTTTGCGAGCCAGGATCGGGACGGCTCCGCTCGTGGCGGAAATCCAGAGGCTGGCCTTGGACGGAAGCGGCAAGCAGGCCGTCGGGCTGTGGTTCAGGGACTTGAGTGAGAGCAACCGCTTTCTGGTGAGGGATTATATTCTCCGGGTCACCGAGGCGGATCCCGCATCGCATTACTATCCGCGGGATGGCGGGGATTATTTACTGGTCGTCACCGGGATCAGGAAATCACTGCCGGAGCTCGCCGAATTGGCGTCGGCATTGGGGCGGACGGAAAAAATTCATACCGACATCTCGGTGATCGAAGTCCGGGTGCGCAACGACATTTTCATCGAGGGCTCGATCGAAAAGCTGTCGAAAAAGGACGATCCGGCGTTCTATGATTTGAACAAACGGGAGCTCGAAAGCATTGATCTCGACCGAGTCCGGCGCGCGGTGCAGCGGCTGGCGGAAGCCGAGCCGAAGATCTACCGCGCCGACATCAGCCGCAAACTCATTTCGCTGCTGGCTCAGGACGGCTTGGATTTCAAGGGGAACATTTGCAGCGCGCTGGCGGTCTGGTCGGAGCTGCCGGGGCCGGCCAGCGAGGCCGCGCTGATCGTGTTGAAGAAGCTGGTGGCGGAAAACGAAACCATTCCGCCGGAAATCGTCACCCTGATCGTGAAGGAACGAAATACAGGGATTATTCCGATTCTTGACGAACTTTGGTTTAAGAATCCGATGGCATGGGAGTCGCTTTACGCGGATCTCGGCCAACCGATCGAAGACACCGTGCTCGCGCGGTTTCCGGACACCACGGGGATCATCCGCTATTCGGCGGTCCGCATCCTGGGCCGGGTGGGCGAAGCCCGCAGCCTGCCGGTCCTGAAGGCGGCGATGTCGATCAAGGATCCCGAGCTGAAAGTCCTCATCGAGCAGTCCAAGAAATCGATCGCCGCCCGCCTCGCCGAATAAGCCAAGTGGGGTGGCTTGGAAAAACTTCTTATGGCGGATGAGGAAATCGCCTTGCGGTCGGTGACACTTTCCCCAAACCTCCTGAGCCTCTCGTTTCGCGCGAGGCTGGGATAATCCGGGGGGAGAATTCCGGCGGCGTGAGGCGAGGGGTCTTTTCCAAGCAGGGCCCTAACCGGGCTCGGCTGCGGGTGCGTCGAGCAACTGCCGTTCCCAGATGAAGCGGCGGAACAAGACCTTCACCGCCGCGGTGAGCGGGACGGCCAGCAGAGCTCCGACGAAGCCGCCGAGAACCAGCGACCAGAACAGCATCGAGAAAATCACGGTCAGCGGATGCAGCCCCACGGAATCCCCGACGATCTTGGGTGCGGTGAGCAGCGAGTTGATCTGTTGGACGACGACGAAGATCCCGACAACGCATCCGACGTAAGCCCACGGGCTCATCCCGAAAGGCGCGGCTCCCTGCGCGTGGAGCCAAGCGATGATGCAGGCGGGAATCAGGCAGAGAATGTTTCCGATGTAGGGAATGACTCCGAGGATGGCCATGAAGACGCCGATCAAGAGCCCGTATGGCAGTCCGAAAATCGTCAGGGCGATGCCCACCAGGATTCCATCGATCGCGGCCACTATCACCTGACCGCGAAAAAACGAGACCAAGTAGCCGTTGATTTCCTGCAGTGTTTCCACCAGCGACGTCTTGAACCGCGAGGCCTTGAGCGGCACGTAGTCGTGCCAATGGCTCCGGATCGATGCCGAGTCCTTCAGGAAAAAGAACAGATAGACCGGCACCATGATCATGCCGATGACGAGGCCGAGGAATCCCAGCACCTTGGTGGACCCCGCCGTCAGCCAGGTGCGGCCGGTTTTGAAAATCACGTCCAGATTTTCCATGACCATCCGTCCGCCGCGGGTGCGCTCGAAGTAGTCCAGAGATTCCGGCTTGAGTGGTTTTTCATCCATCGCCACCGGGTTGCCCTGGTCATCGGTTTCTGTCAGAACCCATCCGATGATGCCACCCTGATGGCGGACGCGCAGGTCGCGAAGGGAGCTGGCGAGGGCGGGCGCGAGATGCTCGGAGCCGTCTTCGGAAACATTCTTTTCCTGAGCTTTGGTAGTTTTCGCCGGCGCTGAAATCATGTCCCGCAGCGCGCCGCCGCCGCGCTGGATGCCGGGCAGCACGGCGGCGACCAGAAGTGTCGCGCCTATCAGGATCGCGAGGAAAAGCGTGATGACCGCCCACGCGCGGCTGAGTCCGCGGCCTTCCAGGAATCTCACCACCGGATCGAGCACGTAAGCCACGATCCCGGCCACGATCAGCGGGATGAGCACCGGCTGGAGAAATCCAAAGACATAACCGGCCAGCCAGACGAAGCTAACAAGCAGGGCGCCGAGGATCAGGATGGAGACGCCCGTGGCGGCGTTCCACAGGGTTTTCTGCTGAAAGGGTGTCGGGTAGCGCATGATGGGGAAAGTCTCGCGCGCTGTTATGAAGACTGCGGCGCGACTTACCAATTACAAAACATCCTGACTTTCCGACACTGCCGCCGCCTGCTTGGCGATTTTGTCCAGCACCCCGTTGACGAAGCGGCCGGAGTCGGTCGTGCCGAAGCGCTTGGCCAGCTCGATGGCTTCGTTGATCGCCACCTTCGGCGGAGCGGCCGCGTGCAGGATTTCGTAAGTGCCCAGTCTCAGGATCGCCCGGTCCACCGGATCGATCCGCTCCGGGGCGAAGTTCTCGACCACGGCGGCGAGAGTCGCATCAATCCGCTCCTTTTTGCTGAGAATGAAATCGACCAGTTCGTCCGCCTTTTTTTGCAGCGCGAGGATGTCGGCTTTCGAGTCGCGAAGTCGTGCGAGATCCGCTTGTTCGGGAAATTTCTCGGGCTCCTCGACCATCCGCAGTCGATCGGAAATCCGCTGCAAGCGGCGGATTGTCGCGGCCACCGCCTCCATCTGTCCGCGCAGGGCGGGGAAGTCTTCCATGCCTTCAAGAAACCGGCGGCGCGCGGCGGCGAGGTCGCGGTCGATTTTGAAAAGGACCTGCAGCGCGTCGCCGAAACTTTCCGCCACCGATGCGTCATCGTCGTCTTTCGGCAGGCGTTCGAGCTTCGCAAACGAAGTGCTCCACCCCGACTCGAGCTCTGCGATCCGCTTGAGATCGATTTTCAAACTCTCCGCCTGGGGCCATGCGGCAAGCAGCGTGCTCGCCAGCGACTGGCGCTCGACGAACTCGGCCAAGCGTCCTTCCCGCCCGTGGGCGAGGTGGTGGACCGTGCGGAACGTCGCGAGCTGAAGACTGCGGCGATCCGATTCCGTGACGAAATCCCAGAACGGGCCGCGCAGTGCGGCGGGATCGGCGCCGCCTTCAAGATCCGCGCAGTAAAGAAACTGGACGACCGCCTCGCGGATGTGGCGGCGGCTAGGCATTGCGATGCTTTGAATGGGTGGGGTTGCGGGACATGGATCGGTCGAGTTCCTGGAAAATATCTATCATCGACGCCGCTGCCCGAGCCGCTTCCTTGCCGCGGTTGAGCTGCGCGCCGATGCAGCGTGCGTAGGCCTGCTTCTCGTCTTCCACCAGCAAAACCTCGTGAATCACCGGCCGCAGCGATTTGACGGCGAGCTGCTGGAGCGCGTCCGTCACCGACCTGGCGACCAAGTCGGCGTGTTCGGTCGCACCGCGGATGATCAGGCCGAGCGCGATGACACAGGCCGGCGGATCGCGGTCGAGCAGGGTGGCGACCATCACCGGAATTTCAAAAGCACCGGGCACGCGGATCAGATCGACGCGGCCTTGCGGCACCAGTTCGCCGAGCTCTTCGATCGCGTTTTCCACCAGCGCGTCCGTGAATTGCTCGTTGTATTTCGAGGCAACGATACAGACCCGGACTTTGGGTCCGATCATCCGGGGTTTGGGCGGAAACGCTGTCGACATGCGCGGGGTATGGCGGGGTATGGCGGAAAAGTCAACCGACAGGCATGGAGTTTCATCGATGAAGCGAATTTCGCTTGGCGGATAGGTCGGGCGAACGAAGATCGGCTCATGCTTTCATTCCACGAGGCGCTGGAACTTCTCTTGAAATGCCCGCCGTTGATGGCGGCCGAGCGCTGCCGTTTGGTGGACGCGACCGGGCGGGTGCTGCGGGAAAAGGTGGCCGCAGACCGCGCGGTCCCCGCGTTCGACCGGGTGATGATGGACGGCTACGCGCTGCGTTTCGCGGACTGGCAGGCGGGTCACCGATCGTTCCGGGTGAGCGGGTCCGCGCCGGCGGGGCACGCGGCGGTCTCGCTTTCGGCGGAAATCGGCAGCTGCGTGGAAGTGATGACCGGCGCGCCCTGCCCATCAGGAGCCGACTGCATCGTGCCGGTGGAGGAGGTGGTCGGCGGTGATCCGGGCTGCGTGAAATTTTCAAAAGCCGCCGCTCCGGTCGCGGGGCGTTTCATCCATAGGGCCGGCAGCGATGCCGCGGCGGGACAAATTTTATTGGAGTCCGGCGTCTTGCTCGGCTCGCGGGAAATCGGCGTCGCCGCTTCCTGCGGCGCGGCCTGGCTCGAAGTTTCACGCGTCCCGGAAATCGCGGTGATCGCGACTGGCGACGAGCTTGTCGGAGTGGACGAATTTCCCGCTCCCCATCAGATCCGCCAGTCCAACGCCCACTCGCTCGCCGCCGCGCTCAGACTCGGCGGCTATCCGCCGCGGCACGTCGGGGTCTTGAACGACGAGATTTCCGCAGCCCGGCCGGTCATCGAAGAACTTCTCGCCGCGCACGACTGGCTGGTCCTAACGGGGGCTGTCTCGAAGGGTGCGCGCGATTTCGTCCCCGCGCTGCTCGCGGACCTCGGCTGCCGCGAGATTTTCCACGGCGTGGCGCAACGTCCGGGGAAACCCGCCGGCTGCTGGATCGGTCCGGGCGGGCAGGTGGTCATGGCGCTGCCGGGAAATCCGGTTTCGGCGCTGACCGGGCTGCACGCGTTCGTGTTTCCCGCGCTCGCCGTGGCATCCGGCCTGCCGCGGCCGTCCCTCCGCCGCGTGGTGATGGGCGACGGCGCGATGCCGCTTTCCGGGTTCACGCGCCATCTGCCAGTCACGCTCCGCGCCGATGGCCGGGCCGAACCCGCGGCCACCGGCAATAGCGGCGATTTCATCGGCTTGCTCAACAGCGACGGATTCGTCACCCTGCCTCCGCGCGGCGAGGCGCACGCCATTTCCGCCGCCTTCCCATTCACCCCATGGCTATGAATTCTAACGATCGAAATTTCACCCACGTCCGCGAGGGCCAGCCGACGATGGTGGACATCACCGGGAAATCCGCGAACCGCCGCACCGCCGTGGCGGAGGCGCGCATGGAGCTGGGCGCGGAGATCATCGCGAGATTTCAAAACAACGACCTGCAAGGACCGAAAGGGCCGGTGTTCCAGACCGCCATCATCGCCGGGACGATGGCGGTGAAGAAAACGAGCGAGCTGATCCCGTTTTGTCACCCGCTGCCAGTCGAGAACTGTGAGTTTCAAATCATTCCTAACGAAACAGGAATCTTCATCCGCTGCGAGGTTTCCACCACCGGCAAAACAGGCGTCGAGATGGAAGCGATGACGGGAGCCAGCGTCGCGGCGCTCACCGTTTACGACATGTGCAAGGCGATGAACAAAGCGATCCGCATCCACGATCTGCGGCTCATTTCCAAAACCGGCGGCAAGTCCGGAGATTTCCACGCATGAAACCCGAATCCAAACTCCGCGGTCTCGTGTTGGCAGGCGGCCGCAGCTCGCGGATGGGCCGGGACAAAGCCGCGCTGGTCCATCCGGACGGCCGGACTTTGCTGCGGCGCTGCCATGATTTGCTGCGCGAAGCCGGCTGCGAAACGATCGCCATTTCCCTTCGCCACGATCAGGAAATTCCCGCCGGTCTTGATGGCGTGGAAATCGTCCGCGATCCCGAAGGCGCCAGTCTCGGGCCGATCGCCGGGATCGTCGCCGCCATGCGCCTGGACCCGGCCGCCGACTGGCTCGTCCTTGCTTGCGACCTGCCACGGTTGGATGCCGCGACGCTCGCCCACCTCATCTCGTCGAAACAATCAGACGAGAAATTCCTCGCCTATCGCAGCGAGTTCGACGGGCTGCCGGAGCCGCTGTGCACGCTCTATTCGCAAGCGGCGCTGCCCATTCTCGAACAGGCCCAGGCCGATGATTTCCGCTGCCCGAGAAAGATCCTCATCCGCAATGATTGCCGCTTGCTGGAGCCGGTGACGCCGCGCGCGCTCGACAACGCCAACACGCCCGAAGACTGGGCCACCGCGAAAATCCCATGACCGTCACCGTCTGTTACTATGGCCTGCTCGCCGAGCGTCGCGGGCTCGCGGACGAGCGAGTCACCAGCGCCGCAACTACGCCGGCCGCGCTTTACGCCGAGCTCGATGCAGCACACGCGCTCGGGCTCTCGACCGCGGATTTCCGCGTCGCGGTGAATGACGAATTCGTTTCCTGGGAGCACCCGCTTTCAGAAAAAGACTCAATCGCTTTCCTTCCACCCATGTCGGGAGGCTAGAAAGTTCCCACCATGTCCGCCATCCGGTTTTCACTCGTCAGCCAGGCCATCGACATCGCGTCGCTGGCGGCGGAACTCCGCGATCCCGCCGCGGGCGCGGTGGTCACCTTCGACGGGCGGGTTAGAAATCACAACGCCGGGCAGGCGGTGAGCGGCTTGGAATACCAGGCCTATCCGGTGCTCGCGATTGCGACCGGCCAGCGCATTCTCGAGGAGGAGGCGGCGCGCCACGGCATCCTCGCGGCGCAGGCGGCGCATCGCACCGGGCCGCTGGAAATCGGCGAGGCCGCGGTCTGGGTCGGCGTCGCGTCCGCCCACCGCGGGCCGGCGTTTGATGCCGCCCGCGCGATCATGGAGCGGCTGAAATACGAGCTGCCTATCTGGAAAAAGGAAACCTACGCCGACGGCCACAGCGAGTGGGTCGGCCCGGATAACAAGTCCGCGGAGACCGGCAGGGCGGGGGAGGGGATTCCCGAGTGGCAGGCGGAGCTGTTGGAAATCTGGATCTCCGAGGGCAATGATTTCCGCGGCCGCCACGAGCTGGGGCGCCTCGAACACGGCATCCGCGGCGTCTCGGAAGTCGAGTGTGTGGCGGGAATGGGCCTGCGCGGCGACCGCTATTTCGGCTACAAGCCGGACTTCAAGGGGCAGGTGACTTTCTTCGACGCCGACGCCGTGCAAGCAGTGCGCGACCGTTTCTCGCGGCCGGAGCTTTCCAGTTCGCTCTTCCGCAGGAACCTGATCGTCCGCGGAGTCGATCTGGCGGAATGGGTCGGCAAGCGGTTCCGTTTCCAGGGCGTCGAGTTCGAAGCCAGCGAAGAATGCAAACCCTGTTACTGGATGGAGGAGGCTGTCGCTCCCGGCGCGGAGGAATTTCTCAAGGCGGATTTCCGCGGCGGCCTGCGGGCGCGGATTCTGTCAGACGGGGTTCTTTCGGTCGGCGGATGAGCTCGCTCACGCCCGGTGGGTGATGCTGATGAGGTTGGCGAGTTTCTGGCAGCTTCCTTCCAGTTCGGGATTCGCGTGGATCTCGTCGAGCGTCCACGGCAGGCGGAGGCGCCAGTTTTCCCCGCCGGAAGTGCCGGGGTGGTTGAACTGCTCGTCGAGGTTGAAAAGCTCGGTGATCATCAAGGCGGCGTAGCGCGAGTTGGAGGCGAACAGCGCCTTGATGAGCCGCAGCCGGACGCCTTCGGTGAATGGCGGCCACGGCGCGTGATCGCCGATCGGGATGCCGGCGAACTCGGCGAGGATTCGCAGCGTGTTCTGCGCCCCGCCCACGGCCCAGCCGGTTTGTTCGGTGGGGTTTTCCTGATGCTGTTGGATGACGCCGAGGCAGCCGTGCCAGATCCCGTTGATCGGATCGTGGTCGTGGGTGGAGTAGGTGGCGAAGGAGTTTTCCGGGAACGAGTTGCCGGGGGTGGGGTGGCCCTGCTCGTTGCAATCCCAGTGCGGAATCCGGTAGCCGGCGATCCCGAGATCCGCCAGGTGGGGACGGACGTAATCCGGCACCCAGCCGAGGTCTTCCGCGATGACTTCGCAGCCTTCCGCGGCTTCGAGAATGGCGCGCAGCCGGACATCGCCGTCGTCGCGGTTGGCGGCTTTGTTTTCCACCGTGTCGTCAGGCCGCAGGAACCAGCGGGGCAGGCGTCCGCCGTTGATCGCCGCCGCCTGCTCGTGGCTGAGCCCGATGAATTCGTGGTTGCGCTCAGGCCGCCACGGGAAGGCGTAAATCCGGTAGAACCCGAGGATGTGGTCAAGCCGGAAGATTTGGAAAATCCGCGTCAGCCGTTCGATCCGCTTTTTCCACCAGGTGAAACCGTTCGCCTGCATGTGGTCCCAGCGATAGAGCGGGATGCCCCAGTTCTGGCCCCACTGCTGGAAAAACAGATCGGACTGGCTGTTTCCCTCGGAAGGCGAGCCGCCGCACCAGTCGAGGTGGAAGTCGCCTTGGTTGAAAAACACGTCGCACGAATGCCAGCTGATCCCGATGGGCACATCGCCCATCAGCTTCACGCCGCGCAGCTCCGCGTGGGCGCGCAGGGCCAGCCACTGGCGGAAACACAGCCACTGCGCGAACGCGAAAAACCCGAGCCGGTCATCCACCACGGCCTCGTCCCGCACGCGATGTCTGTCGATGAACTCCCGCGCCTTTTTCGGCGTCCGGCAGGTCTCCGGCCATTTGTCCCAAGTCAAATTCTCGCCGTGAAGTTCCATCAGATAGCGGAACAGGCAGTAGTCGCCCAGCCACTCGTCCTCCTGCTTCCGGAACAGCGCGAACTCTTTCACCAGCAAGGATTCCGCCTGGTCGAACCTCGACCACGCCAGTTCCAGCAGGTTTCGTTTCGCGCTCCGCACCGCCGGGTAGTTCACCAGCGGCGACATCCGCGCGCCTTGCAGGCGGTCCCGCGCCAGCGCGACGTCCGACTCCTTCAGCCCGGGGATTTCCGCGGCCTCGCAGGCCAGGTAAATCGGATCCAGCGCGACCGAGGAAATCCCGCTGTATGGACTTTCCTCCGTGCCGTTTTCATTGATCGGCAGAAGCTGGATGAATCCCACCTGGTGCTCCGCGGCCCAGTCGATCCATTCCCGCAAGGCCAGCGTGTCGCCGATCCCGAGGTCGCCCTCGCGGCGTGGGGTGAATGCGGGAATCAGGATGCCGGCGCGGCGTTTTTCAGGTAGGTGCACGCGCGCGATCTTGGCAGGTTGCGGTGTTCCGTAAACCGTGAAATCTCCAGCCGGTTGAAGGAAATTCGAGTCTTTGACAACTCATCCGAATCAGTTATCTTCCATTTTGGCCAAGGCCAAAATCGTTACGATTAACCAACCAACCAACATCATGAAAATCAAATTCTGGATTCCCGCGCTCGCCCTGCCCCTCGTGTTCGCCGCCTGCGAGGCGAAAAAAACCGCCTCCGAGAAAATGGAGGCCGGAGCCGAGCAGATGGCCGAAGGCATGAAGGAAATGGCGAAGGACGCCGACAAAAAGCTGGATGAAGCCAAATCCGACGCCAAAGCCGCGATGGAAAAAGCCGGCGAGAAAGCCAAGGAAAAAGCCGCCGAGGTCAAAGACGCCACCAAGGACGTTGCCACGAAAGCTTTGGAAGAAGCCGCCGCAGCCGCGGAGAAAGCCGTGGAAAAACTCAAGGACGCCGCTCCTCCCGAATAGTTTGATCGCGCGGTATTAGCGAACCGCATCGATCAAGCAAGCGGGTCTTGCGAAACGGGAGGTCCGCTTTTCCGTTGGGAAATTTCGCGGATTTCATGAATTTCCAAGGTTTTGGCCCCGAAGATTGACGCTTGGCACTCCGCATGCACAATCCCGCCGTCGGGCGGAAGAGCCGCATCGGCATTTCAAACACAGTCATGACCACCATCGCCATCAACGGATTCGGCCGCATCGGCCGCCTTGTCTTCCGTGCCCTCGTCGAACAAGGCCACCTCGGAACCACCTTCAACGTCGTCGCCGTCGGTGACATCGTTCCTGCCGACAACCTTGCCTACCTCCTCAAGTATGACTCCACGCAGGGTCGCTTCTCGGGAACGGTTTCCTCGAAGAAGTCCTCCCCTGAGCTCGAAGACGACGACATCATCGTCGTCAACGGCCACGAAATCAAAGTCGTCAGCGCCCGCAGCCCGGAAGGTCTGCCCTGGAAAGAGCTCGGCGTGGAAGTCGTCATCGAGTCCACCGGCCTCTTCACCGAAGCGGAAAAAGCCAAGGGCCACATCACCGCCGGTGCCAAGAAAGTCATCATTTCCGCACCTGCCAAGGGTGAGGACGCGACCTTCGTGGTGGGCGTGAACGACGATCAATACGATCCTTCCAAGCACCACATCATCTCCAACGCGAGCTGCACCACCAACTGCCTCGCTCCTCTCGTCCACGTCCTCCTCAAGGAAGGTTTCGGCATCGAGGAAGGTCTGATGACCACCATTCACTCCTACACCGCGACCCAGAAAACGGTCGATGGTCCTTCCAAGAAGGATTGGAAAGGTGGCCGTTCCGCCGCCATCAACATCATCCCGTCCACCACCGGCGCGGCCAAGGCCGTGGCGCTCGTTTGCCCGGCAGTGGCAGGCAAGCTCACCGGCATGTCGTTCCGCGTGCCGACCCCGACCGTCTCCGTCGTGGACCTCACGGTGAAGACCACCAAGCCGACCTCCCTCAAGGAAATCACCGCCGCCCTCCAAAAGGCGTCCGACACCTACCTCAAGGACATCCTCGGCGTCACCGGCGACGAAGTGGTTTCCAGCGACTTCATCCACGACAAGCGCTCGTCGATCTTCGATGCCGGCTCCTCGATCGAGCTGAACTCGACGTTCTTCAAGCTCGTCAGCTGGTATGACAACGAGTGGGGCTACTCCAACCGCGTCATCGACCTCCTCACCGACGTCGTGAAAAAGGGAATCTGATTTTTGTTATCCATCAAAAACGGCGGCCTGCAAGGGTCGCCGTTTTTCTATGTAGGGGGCGATCACCGGTCGCCCCGAATCCCTCTTCACAATTTCCTCCATCGCCGCCACGAAGGCGAATTGATTCCAGCCGCTTGATTTTGAGGTAGGTATCACCATCCAGATAATCCGTCAGAAAGCGGATAACGTAATCGAACGCGTCAGCCTGACCCTGGTATTTCTCTTTTCGAGCGGTGTAGCAGCCCCATCGCAAACAGCGCGGCGGCGATCAACCCGGAAATGGCTGCGCAAATTGTGAAGATCCTCGAAGATGCCAGGATGTCATCGCGCCAAATAAGTTTTCCTGTCTGATCATAACAGGCTGGCTCAAACGGAGGGCGCAAAGAGCCTGGTGGTGGCGTGACGGAGCGGCGCGGGGCCGTCCTGATCCAGAACTTGCCGGGTGCCGTCGGGTCTCCGATGCGTTGCAATTCTCCACTGGCGGTGGCAACCACGGTCCGGCCCTTGCGATCAATCAGACCCGGGCCTTGGGAACCGATGACGGGGAGCAACTCGTGGTCCGTGAAATTCGAAGCCGGCGAGTGATTTGAAATAGAGAGGAACGACGAGACGGCCATTTCTATCAATCACGCCCCACTTCCGATCAATCGCCACACAGGCTCTGCCGTTTCCGTCGAAGCGATGGGTCTCATCCCACTGGAATGGAATGACGGACTCTCCGTTGCGGTTGATGAAGCCCCAGCGGCCATCTTTGAAAACGGCGGCGGGGTCGTCGTCCTTGAAATCCAAGGCCTTCTGCCAGCTTCCGGCAAAGGCCGGACTGCCATCCTTGAGAATCCATCGGAATCCTGTTCCTTGCTCGACCAGGGTCATTTCATCGGAGTGGGCTGGCATGTTAGCCTCATCCTGCGGGATGAAGCAGTATGGAATATGGGGCGCTTTATTTCCAAACCGGTCGATTCGGTAATGCTGACTCCCCGCCATTCCAAATAACCGGAGAACGGAAATCCAGCGCCGGAAAAACATCCCGGTGAGAGTGATGAAGAGTTGAGGGTCGCAGACCCGTGATTCCAGAGAGATTGTGGCGGACTTGGCAACCGGTGATCGCCACTACTTCGGTGTCGCCGCAGCATCCGAGTATCGGGACCCTCACGCGGTCTCTACCTGCACGATGCTTTCGATGTCCGAGATCGTGAACAGGACGCCCTTGATCCGGAATTGCGGGGATTTCGGCGTCGCCTGTTTCGGATCGGACACCCATTCCAGAATTCCGGTGAGCGGCTTGACGTGGTCCCGAAGCGTCACGCGGACCGTGCGGCCGAGAATCACTCCCCAGCGGATTTCGAAGGCGCGCTTTTTGGCGTCGAGTTCCTCGCGCCATTTCCGATAGCCGTCTTCCGGGCCTTTGGCGCTGAAATTGAATTCTCCCTGGTCGAAGTCCATTGGGATTTGTCGCAGAAGCGGATTTCGGATCAAGGACGATTTGGGGCCGATCCAACTCAGAAGCCGCAGCCATCGAGATCACTTCACACAGTCCCCAGGCTTGCTGACGGTGGTGCCATGGAGTTTGGCAAGATCCCGGTCGAAAGAAACCAAGGTGCGGCCCTCGCGGATGGCCGCCGCCGCCAGATAGCAGTCCACGAAATCCAGGTTGCCCGCACCGAAAAGTTTGAGGGCGTGAAGGATTCGCTCGGGTTCATCGAAATGGAATCCGGGACAGGACATGAGATGCGAGAGCACTTCCGCAACCTTTGAGCGGGGATGTTCGTAGAATCCGGTGAGCACGAAAACCGCCTCGGCGAGCACCACGGGAAGCACGGCGAGTCGCACTTTTCCCGCTTCCGCGGCAGCCACCAGATCGGCGGTTTCCTTGGCCTGGTCGGCGGGTTCGCCGGTGATGAAGCGCAGGAGAATATTGGTATCCAGTAGCAGCGGTTTCATGGCTGCCCCTCCCGCGCGGCTTCGGCCACCCACGTCTCGCGGGATTTTTCGCGCGCTTCCTCAAAGGGCGCTCCGGCTTTCCCCTCGGGAGACTTGAGGGACCCGAAGACCGCCATCGCCCCAGGCTGCGGGCGGATCACCACCGAGTCCCCCTGAATTTCATACAAAATCCGATCGCCCGCCTTCAAGTGCAAGGCGCGGCGGATGGGAGCGGGCAAGGTGGTCTGGCCTTTGCTGGTGATGGTCGAGTGCGTCATGGTGTTTTCCTTGCCTGTGAATTTTAGCCTTACTTTTCAAGAAGGCGAGGATTCCATCGTGGCGCATGGTACCTATTGGAAGGCGCGAATTTTAGGAGCCTGAATGTTTGCCAAGCGGGGATCGCTTGTTTTAGCGTCGCCCGGATGGTGGTGACAAAAACGTTACGCGCGGCTGCGGGCTGGCTGGAACTCGGGTTGGCAGACGAGGCTCTCTACGAGCTGCAGGCGCTGCCCACGGAGGTCCAACGGTTGCGGGCGCCGCTGGAATTGAAACTCGCCGCGCAGATGGACCGCGAGCAGTGGAACGCGGCTTCGGAAACGGCCCGCCTGCTCTGCCTGAAAGCGGAGGACGAGCCGGAATTCTTCCTGCGGGCGGCGTTTTGCCTCCATGAAACGGGCGACACGCTGGCAGCCTGCAACCAACTCCTCCGCGGCCCGAAGGCGTTGTTTGAAATGCCCGTTTTCCACTACAACCTAGCCTGTTACCTGTGGACGCTCGGCGAGGGGCCGCGCGCCCGCAGCCACCTGAAGCAGGCGATCTCGATGGACGGCTCGTTTCTCGAATCCGCCCGCGAGGACCGCGATCTCGTCGGGATCGGGCCGGTGTGATCTTTCATTCCGATGACTTCTCAATCCATTGATCAGCCACCCGGCATGGACCGCTGGCAACAGGCGCGGAGTTGTCTCGAATCCGAACTCGGCGAACGAATCACGCTCGACGCGCTGACCGGTCCGGCAGGCTTGATCGGGCGTGAACCGTGGCAAGACGATGCCGGCGGTCCGGCGGGCTGGTTGATCGCGCAACGATTGAAAGGCCACCGGCATTCGGCGGATGACGTGCTGACCGCGTGGTATGCGCAACAGGTCTCTCCGCCAGTCAGGGAGCATCTCGATCTGGGAACCGGCATCGGCACGGTGGGCTTGCTGACGCTGTGGGGCATGGGTCCGGAGGCGCGGCTGACCTGCGTGGAAGCCCAGGAAATCAGCTATCGGCTGTTGCAATCCAACATCGACGGGAACGGACTCCGGCGACGGGTGGATTGTTCCCACGGCGATCTCCGGGAGCTTGCGCTGGACCGGAAATTCCCGCTCATCACCGGCAGCCCGCCGTATTTTCCGCAGGGAACCGGCGTGCTCCCGCAGGATTCGCAAAAAGCCCACGCCCGCTTCGAGCTGCGCGGCGATGTGAGTGACTACGCGAAAGCGGCGGTGGCCCATCTCGCCGACGGCGGCTGGTTCGTGCTGTGTTTTCCATCTCCACAGAAACAGCGCGCGCTCGATGGAATCGCCGCGGCGGGCCTCAAGGTCGTGAAGCTGCGGGACGTCATTCCCCGCGAAACCCTGCCGCCGCTGTTCACGCTCTTCGCCTGCCAACACCCGCAGGATTTCTCCGGCGAAGTCACGGTTGAAGAGCCGCTAACCGTGCGTCACGCGGACGGCCGGCTCACCGGGGAAATGGCCGGAGTGCGCCGGGGGTTCGGATTTGCCGACGGCGAGGCACACGGTGGATACGGCAAGTGACGGACTGAGAATCACTTCCCGTGCGCCTTGACGAAATCGATGTTAGCGCGGACCTGGGGAACGCTGTTCATCCAGTCGTTTTCGTGCTCGATGGAAATGTGACCGTGGAATTTCTGCTTCTTCAATTCCTCGAGGCAGGCGGCGACATCCACCACGCCCGTGCCGGCGACCACCACCGGAGCTTTGCCGTAGGCGGCCTTGTCCTTGAGATGCACGCTGATGACACGGCCTTCGAGGATGCGCAGGCATTCGACCGGCTTGAGATTCGAGGTGCACCAGTGGCCGAGATCGGCGCAGGCGCCGACGCGGGGGTCGCGGCTTTCCACCACACCGAGGATGTAGAGGGGGTTCCAAACCTTGTATTTCGGGTTCTCCATCGAGCCGCCGTGCTCGTGGAAGGCGACTTTGATGTCGAACTCTTTGGCACCCGCCTCCCAGGCGGCGATCAGCTCGGTTGACTCGGTGCAAACCGCGTAGAGCCCCATTTTTTTTGCGAAGCTCATGATGGCGCGGACGTCTTCCGCGTTTTTGGCGGCGATCACCCCGTAGTTCACCGCGTGGACGCCTTGCCGCTCGCACTCGGCTTTGAGTTCTTGCATCGCGGTTTCCGACATCGTGTGGCCGACCTTGTCTTTCGAGCCGGGCTTGAGGATTTGGCCTGGGTAAAACTCGATCATGTTGCCGCCGGCCTCCTTGGTTTTGGCGATCGCCTCGAAGGCGCTGAACTGCTTGAAGGTGTAGGCCTGCGCGCCGATGAACCAGCCGTTCTGACGGAGGTTTTCCGGAATCGGGTCGGCATGGAGATTCGAGGCGAGAACGAGGGCGAGAAGGGCGATGTGGCGCATGGAATTTGTGTAGGTTGGCGACAGCTACGTTGTCGAGACGAGAATCCTTGCAGCGGTGGCCGTTTTTCATCGCCCGCTCACTTGGCGGCGGGTGTCTTTTCCACGGACTCCAGGGCTTTCTCGTCATGGGTGGTGAAGTCGGCTTTCAGAAACGCCTCGTCGCGGGGAAGCAGCAGTTTCAGGTTTTCCAGAACATCCCATTCGGCCGTCGCCCCGGTCACCGCGCAATCGATCACGTGGCCTCCGGATTTGCGGTCCTCGCTGATGAAATGAAAGTGATAGCCGGGAACGTTGATGCCCTTCACGAACGGCGGGCAGCGGAATCCGACGAGCGTGCCGCGCACGTTCTCTAACCTGAAGACCGACTGGTGTTTCACGACTTCCGGCAGAGTCACATACGGAGTCTTCTGTTTTAAAACACTGCGGAAACTCATCATGGAGAACTCACCGCTGATCCGGATCGCGTAGAAGAGGTTTGCCGAAGCGGTCTCGGCATCCAGGCGCGTTTGCAGCGCGGCCAGGGATTCGGTTTTCCCGAGGACCGCGGACTTCTCGCTCTTGAAAAACGTGACCGCGGAGAACGGCGTTTCGGCAGGGTCGTCGATTTTGTGGGCCACTCCATCGGCCGTGAATTGGAAGAACTCGCCGTCGAGCGCCAGCATCTCGCCATCCAGTTCGTCGAGCGTGCCGATCCCGAAGTCGCCGTGCTGCTTGAGCGCGCCGAAGGTGAACGCGCCGTCGTAAATTCCCTTCATCAGCGCGTCGATGGTGGAGACTTGGACCAAGGTGTCACCCGCGGCGGCCGGCATGGCCGAGAGGGCGAGCGCCGTGGCGACGGGAATCAACGGGCGGTGAGGCTTCATGAGGGGAGGGGGATTGATTCAACCCAATCATTTACCAGAATTTTTGAAGCCGGTCCAGCTTTCGCCGATCGCGTTTGATCAAGGCCGCTGGCGGAACCAGCCGGTGATGCTGGCGCGCTGCTTGGTGGCTGGCAGCACTTCATGCCAGAAATCCCCGGCCATGAAGCAGACCATCGTTCCCATCCGCGGCTCGATGAGTTCGTAGCTGCCATCGCGCCCGTCGGCGCTGGTCCAGATTTTCAACTCGCCCCCGTCGCCGGTCTTCCAGCCCTCGTTCAGGTAGAGAATGACGGTGACGATCCGGTCCTGGGTGCCGGCATGGCGGTCGATGTGGGCTTTGTAGAACGCGCCCTGCGGATAGATCGCGAAATGCCCCTCGTAGTTGAACAGCCCGAGGAAAAACCGCTCGTTCAAGGCCAGCCGCAGGATTTCCAGACTGGCGAGATACAGCGTCTGGTGCGCGGAAGCCTGGCCGGGCTCGATCCACATCACCTCGTCCCGGCGGATGTCCTCCCTGACTTGCAGCGAGCTTCCGCGGCCCACGCCGGCCCGCCGGAAAGCGCCGTCCGCGTGGGACGCCGTGCACTCTCTCTTCAGCTGGAGGCCTTCCTCGCCGCTGAGGGACATCGGCATCACCGCCCAGCCGACATCCGCGATCGCATTGAGAAACTCTTCCACTGGAGCCAAGAGCACGATTCGAGGACGCAATGCGAGAAATTTCGGAGCAGCTTTCCGGTCAGGGCGGAATGACCGGAGGCGAGTGAAAAGTGTTTTTGGTTCAGGCGGCGGAGTGGCGTCGGGCCTTGAGATCGTAGCGCGTTTCCACCGTCTAGGCGGAGCCTTCCGGGCCGGGCTTGCTGGAAACCAGGGCGAAACTTTTCACTTCGACGAGGGCGAGCTCCTCGGATTGGTGCTTTTTGAGCAAGGGGCGGAGCGTCGGGGCTGCGACGTTTTTCAGCCGGGCGAGAGTGACGATGCAGTTGGTCCGCCGCCAGCCAGCGCGCGCCGCGGATGGGCGCGGCCAAATCCGCCAGCGTCTTGCGGCAGCTTTCCGGCAGTTCAAGGGCGATGAACAAGCGCTTGGCCATTTTTCAACATAACCCCGTCCGGCGCGGAGACAACCGGGACTTCACCGCACCCGCCCGGGTTTCCCTCGCCGCGTTCCCAATCGGATCTTGCCGGGATGCATTCCAATCCGTAGCGATAGGAAGAGGATTTTTTTTCGTTAAAATGTTAAAATCGATTGGTGCTGGTTGATCGGGCGATGTTCCGACATCGCCTGTTTGAACAAACGTTTCAAATCAACCAACACCATGAGTAAACAGACAGGGA
>NZ_JBIKBQ010000074.1:0-20393 GCF_058122085.1 Luteolibacter sp.
TCCACCGGCCCGTCCCAGCGCGAAAGAGCAATCCGAGCTTGCTGGGGAGATCAAGTTCTCGTATCAAATGTCCATCAGCCAGCCCGCTGAGATTTTAACAATTTAACGGAAAGAAAAATTTCCCCAAAGCCGCGTCACCGCGTTTGAAGCGCAGCGAAGTGACGGGATTACGGAATCCGGGGCCTTCAATGAGTTGCAGGGTTTCAAGATCGACGTGGAGCTTCACGCACCTTGATCGGTGTCAACCGAATCACTCCTCGTCCGCGTAGGTCAGGCGGTGGCCCTCGAAGAATAGACTTCCGCCTGATGCCGGTGGATCGAGCGCGACCGCTGCCGTCTCGTTCCGTTCGTCGGTGGCAATCATGGAAACCTTCGTCCAATCGGATGAAAGCACCTTGCCCAGACGGTCTGGGGCATCGAACGCCACGATGAAGCGGCCCGCCCATGTGTGGGTGCCTTCACGCCGAATCATGGTTGCCGTCTGGACTTTTGAGGTCGATCCATAGAAATACACACTGTCGAACTCGGAGTAGGATTCCTGCGTCCAGTTCTGCCCGTTGATGATCAGTTGCCACTGGCCTATGACTCGGGGAAGCTGCTCCCCGGTTTCAGCATCGTATTCTTCTGTCCATTCCAGATCGGCCGAACCGCTGATGGTAGCGAGTCCGCATTCGCCTTCGTAGGATTCCACGGTCCCCGGTGTGAGGTGCAGCTTGAACGTCCGCTTCCGGTATCGGTCGTTCATGGTTTCTTGAGAATAGACGAGCGGTGAGAATCCGAAGCGGACCCCACTTCGCAGCTTCATCGCGGCCAGTATCAGATAGTTCCCCGCCACGTCGGGGCCGATGAGGTAAGCAGGATACGGCTTCTCGGTGGGTCGGACGGGAGCATCACCTACTCGACCGCCAGCGCCCCATGCGTCCCATGCAATCCACCAGGCCCCCAAATCCTCCTGAGATTGCTCGTAGGCATCTATGTCCGTGACGACCTGCCATTGGGTCTGACCTTCGATGGTGGTTTCTTCCTCGATGCGGAAAACACGAACTTCCCATACGTTCTCGTCTTCCTCCAGAGTGAGTGTCGCCTGGAGTGTGGCTGCACTGATCGTCATGACGTAGGATTGGCTCGTCACCCATTGGTATCCGTCTTCGTCATATTCGTTCCGGCCTGTTTGGATCGTGACCCGGTAGCGTCTGCCAGTGCGACTCACCAGCGTCAGCTCGTTCGCCTCGCCGTCGCCAGTATGCGAAAGAAGATTGTAAAAGTCATAGCCTGCTGCTGCCGACATGGGGAAGTTATCGAGCGCCTCGGACTCCTGAAACACGCCGTAGCCGTCCATCCACAGGTCCCCGACTGGGTCAGAAAGCGCCATCTCCGAGTATCCAGCCCGATAGACGGAACGGCCGACTGCTAGATTTGATCCGCCGCCATAGGTGTAACCTTCATGGGTGGAAACTTCCGAATGAATGACTGGAGCGTTCTTCCGGCGCACACTGTTCACCCATGAGGAAAACTGTCCGTTCCACTTTTCCGCCTCGTCGCCAACCATTCCCCAGGGCGTTCCCGTGAACCACGGACCGAAGGCAACCACGTCGCCGCCACCGATAATCCCCAGATAGCCGTCACTCTCGCTTCGAGTCGCCCCTTGACCGATGTAGGAATAGGTGCCGAGTCCACCGCCTGTCGCATCACGAAACTCGTCCGACTCGTCCGTCCACCGCTGCAACTCTCCCGCCAGCCAAGCATTGTCCACTTCGCCTGATAGAGTGATGTTGGTGTGGTCCGGCGGGTCGTTGTCAGTCGCACCTTGTGTCGCCGTGGTGGGGGAGGTGGGCCACATATAGCCAATCGTGGGATTGCCGACTTCGATCGTTTGGACGGTTACGGTTTTGGCACCGGTATTGAACAGATATGACCTGGTCCTCGATCCACTTGATCCCGATCCCGGTGGATCATCGTCGAGATCGAGGGACGAGAATGTCCGGTAGGCTGCAAACCCGCAGAAGACCTCCACGTCGTCCGCCGCAACGAACGGACCATTTGATTTGAATTGAAGGTAGAAATCATTGCCACGAAATCCGCGTGTCCGTGCATTGGCGCTATTGGCCGCAGGGATGAAGAACGGCGTGAGCGGCAGGCTGAACCAAGCCCGTTTGATGGGGACCAAAGACTGGCTTGGCATCAGGTCGTTGGAGGTAAAGTTCATGGCCGCGTCAGTAAGTTTGGCGATTGTAGGTGAGTTCCTTTCCGATGCGGATTTCACCCGCTGATGAACCTTGCTGGATCGAGGTGACATGCTCGCCCAAAACGAGTGAGCCGCCTCCTGCTTGGGAGATGGTGTGGACCCCGTCATTCACGAACACCATGCCGAGCAGAACGACCGCGCTGTTTGGCCTGCTCGCGCCAACCTCCCAGTCGGGCATTTCATGGGAGTCATAATCCGATCCGGTGACAATCTCCCAGCTTGTGACCAGAAGTGATCCCGTGGTTCGCAGCGTGGCCTTGGCAAAGAAGTAGGTCGTCGATGAAATCTCGAACGAATCGTCCCAGTTTTCCGCCACCAGATTGTTGAGCGTCCCCCACTCGATGTAATATCGCTTGCTCGTGGCTCCTGGATTCGGTGGCGTCGCCGGGGCCTGGATGTAGGCTGGCCGCGAACCAATGATGGCAAGCGGGATCGGCTTGGACGAGCTTCCTGAAGACGCCGTGGCACGCACACGGAACGAGAAACCTCCCGACGAGAATACAATTTCTGTGCCAGGGCCGGGGCGTGGTGTCCGGGCCTCCATCGCGTCGATGAGCATATTCCAATCGCTGGCTAGGATCGGATTGCCGGGACGTTTCTTCGGTGGCAGGCGCATGATTCTTAGAGTTCGTAGATGTCCTCGTCCCAGCCACCCGGATCGCTGGAAATCCATTCCCGTTCGATTCGGTAGGCGCTGCCCTCCTGGGTCTGGGTGACGCCATTGAGAAGCCAGGTGCGCCCGTCACCGACACTCGGCTGGCGACCGTCCGGTTGGTCGATCTGGCCGATCTTGTTCACGTCGGAAGATGCGGCAGACGCCTTTCGGACCGTGGATTGCCGCCAGGTGACTTTCGGGGAGTAGTAGGATGTTTGGCCGCGCTGGATTTTTTCGAGAGCCTTCTTGCCGAGGTCGCTGGTGACCTTGTCCTTGTAGGAACCACCGGAGGAGTCGGCTTCCTTGCCGCTGATGATGGCCTGCAACGCCTCGATTTCTGCTTTGGCGAGGGTCTTGAACTTCTTGTGGGAAAGCAGCGGCTCCTCGGAGAGAGACAGCCCGAGCGAATAAGTGGTCTTGGCCGGGTCGTTTGTTGCGTTGTCGGTGCCCGCGTAATTACACGTGATCTGGGCGATGTCGCCCTCGCTGACCTGGGCCGTGGCATTGTCCACGGAGATGAACGGGATGTCCGGATGGGCCGTGCCTGGACGCGGCATGACCTGCGTGATCGAGTTGCGGTGGCAGAGGAAGACCTGAGTGGCCGTCCACTTGCCTTCGCGATCCACGCTGAGGCTGTAATCCGGTTGCGGGTAGAGCTGGCCCTGTTGAATGGAAACGTGTTTCGGCATCTTGGCCGGGACTTGGCGTCAACCGAATGCAGGGACAAACTTGCCGGTGCCGGGTTTCATCCGCTCGCTCATGTCCCGCAGAATCCGGTTGGTTTCGCCCGTCAGCTTGTTGTTCTCCCGCTGCGCATCGAGCGTGCCGGACGAGTATCCGCCGCCGCCGACTTTGCCGAGCGAGGTGACGATGGGCGCAAGGCTGGAAGATTGTTTAACCGCCGCTGGTGTGGTTGCCGTGGTCTTCGCCGCTGCGGTTGCCGCTTGCTTCACCGCCTCTGGCTTCGGGATTGCTTCCCGGATGGTTCCAAGGACGTTGTTCATGCTCTCCCGCAGTCCGGTCGTATCGATCACCTCGGCAGTGTTAGAGAACGCGTCGCCGAAACGAGCGGAGATATTTTCACCCGCCTCCTTCAACCTGAGTCCGACCTTGGCGGCAAGCGGCCCAAGCTGGTCGCCCGCGTCGCCGTATCGTCCTGCCGCCTCGGCATCGAGAGCACCCGCCGATTCACGCAAGGCTCCTTGGGCTGAGTTGATGGCGTCGCCCTTTCCAAACAACTCGGCGAGCGGGCGTGCGATTTCCAGCGCTTCGGCGAGTCCTTTCTGGAGGAAACCGACGGCACTGAGAAAGATCCCGATCAGTGCATTGCCCATGCCCTTCCAGAAGTCGGCGGTGGTGATGACCTGGAAGTAGGTGATGGCGGTCCTGAAGATTTCCACGATGTATTGCCCAGCGGCGGCGATGGTGGCGCGGAGCGTGGCCCACAGGAAATTCACGCTCATCGCAAACCCGAGTTTCAACGATGATCCGACGAGATTGATGAACTGGCCGCTCTTGAACACGGTGATCACATACTGCATGGCATCGCGGATTTTGTTCCCTGCCTCCGCCGCCAAGGGGGCGAGCTTCTGGGCAAGCGCGATGGCCTGTTCAACCATGGGGCGGATCGCATCGTTGATCGGCGTGCCGAGGGTGAGGAACACTTCGTTGATCGTGTCCTTGAGGGTGGAGAACAACCCTTTGGTGGTCTTGCTCTGGGCTTCCATCATGCCCGCGAACTTGCCGCCCTGTGAGGTCATGTTGACGAATGCCTGCTCGATGGCTGGAAATCCTACCTGGCCTGTCTCCACGAGCTTTTTCACCTGCGAATCCGAGACGCCGAATTGTTTCGCCAGCTCGCCGATGATCGGAATCCCCCGACCTGTGAGCTGGTTGATATCTTCCGCGAAGAGCCGTCCTTGCACACGCGCCTTGCCGTAGAGTTCGGCGATCTCGTTGACCGGTGCCTGGACGCCCGCCGATACGTCACCGATGCGGGCGAGGGTCGCGGCAACCGTGTCAGACCCTTCACCGAAGGCGATGAGCTTACGGCCGGCATCCGCGAGTTCAGGAAACTCGAATGGTGTCTTGGCTCCGAGTTCGCGGAGTTGCGCGAGGGTGGTTTCTGCTTTCGCGGCGTCGCCGATCAAGGTGGTGAAAGCCACTTTCGTTTGCTCAAAATCCGCGGCTGATGTGACCGCCTTCATTCCTGCGGCCAATGCCACGCCACCGCCAGCGAGAGCGGCACCGAGCCCGATCTTCAACCCCGCAGCAGTCAGGCTCGCCATCTTCTTGGCGGATGCGGAAACGAGCTGGGTCGCGCTCGCCATGGATCGCTTCAACGCGGTGATGTCGGCTCCAAGGGTGACGGTCAGGGCGCTCATGCGCCGGGAGTGGAGTCAACCGGCCGGGTCCAGCGGAGGGATTGCGATCCAAGATTGGTCGCGGAGCTGAATTGCCCTGCTTCTGAATGCGGCCGGCTGGATACGTTTGAGGACCCAAAGTAGTTTTTCGAGGATCGCGGAACGGTTTGGCTGTCGCAACGCGATCACGATGATTCCCGCGTGCTTGTCATGGATATGGGGAATCGTATGGAAAAAATCACGGTCGGTCGTCAGAAACACCGCAGCGCAGCGCTGAGCCTCGGCGAAAATATCCGGATCAGGCAAGCCCTCGCGGCCCGACCCCCGCAGATCGAACACCTCATGCCCCATGCCTTCAAGCAAGCCTACAGCGGCCTTCGGAAAATTCTCATCCAAGAAGAATTTCATGCCACAGCCTCATATGCCGACTCCTGATAGTCCGAAAGGCGGCTGGCAAACGCCAGAGCGGCCTCAACATCCTCCCGAGTGATGTTCGGATAGTCTTCCAGCAGGGTCTCGATGATATCGCCGCCGCTGAGGGCTCCGAGAATAGTGGACACCAAAACACGGGTCCCCCTGATCACGGGTTTGCCGTGGCAGATGTTTGGATCGATCTGGATACGAGCATTCATAGGGAAATCCTACCACCCGGACGCCGGTTGGCAAGTCGTCGTTATTCCAGATCAATCGGTGTTCGCCATTGAAAGCGGAGCTGTGCCATTTGCTCCGCAATCTCGCATGCCGGAAACGTTGTTCCCCAATTTGTCCGCACCCCGTTCCGTCGCAACAGGCAGTGCTGATACTGAGCCAACCGAGCCAGCGGCATGAACAAAATCCGCTCCTCGGGCCAGCCAGTCTCGGCAGAGACGGCGAACACCTGAGCGGCTAGGAAGCCGGGTTCGTCGCAGGGAGGGGCTTTTTTCCGCCCAGCTCGGCCACGGGTTCAACCTGTGCCGCCTCCAGTTCCCGGCTTTGTTCTTCGAGGCGCTTGAACGCGGTTTGGAAATCGGCAGGAGTCAGGCCGCCGCAGAAGATCAACGCGGCCTCCCGGAATCCCTGGTCATTGAAGGACGCCCGCACCACTTCCGGCCACGGGGCGCAATGGGTGAAGACGAAACCCATGATGGCCGACGTGAACTCGGGCGTGCCGTCCGTGGGCATCTCACCCTTCACCAGCGGATTTCCGGTGCGCAGGAGCACGTCGTAGCTGGCGAGGGACAGGGGCCGCATGGAATGTCCGGCGACGATGGTTTCCACTTCGTGAAAAGCGGTCGAAAGATGGATTTGGCGGTCGGTGTCGTTCATGGGATCTCAGAGGTAGCGAAGGAACAGGTCTTCTGTTTTTGGCGAGGCGTTGAGCGGCAGGAAGGCGAACTTCCCCCGGCGGCTGATGCAGGCGAGCGGCACGTCCTGTTTGATCTTCGTCACCAGCGCCTCGCGGTTCATGAGTGCCGCCTTGATGTAGGCGAAGGGATGCTCCGGATTGGCGAGGTGCCAGGTGTCGTCGTTCCACGCCTCGATGAGCTGCTTGGTCTGGAACTTTCCGTCGGCACTCTGAGGGTCGAAGAACCAGACGACCCGCTCGCCACGAATGCCGTCGCCGACGACCCGCACGAAGGGTTTTTCGGCGAGCGGTATTCCGAGTGCCGAAAGTGCGGCGGCCAGAGCGGTGTTGCTGGTGGCGGTGGAAGAAATGTGGGTGATGGCGTTCATATCGGGATCTCAGGTGGGGAAAGTTGGTTCACACTCCGCCACCGCCGCTGGTCACGGTCGGATAGTGGGTGGCGGTGATGTCGATTTTTTCGAAATCCTCGTTGTTGAGGGCGCGGCTGATCTGCTTGACGACCGTGGTGCCGCCGCTGGCCTGGAGGTGGGCCGGCATTGAGTTGGATAGAGCGAGTGCCGCTCCGATCTTGCCCGCGAACGGGCTGGTTTTCTTCACGAGGCCGGAGAGCTTGATTTCGACCTTCTCCTGGTAGAGCGCGAGGCCGATGATTTCGCCGCCCTTGTCCAAGACCATTTTCTCCTGGTTCGAATAATCGAAGGAGAGGTCGGTGATGATGATACCCGCCTCATCCTCGGGAATGCCCCAGTTGCCAGTAGTGCCAAGGAAAGTCGCGGCCATTTGACCGCGGGCGGCGTGTCAACCGCATCAGATGGCGGAAACCACCGCCTCGTAGCTGAGCACGGATTCACGGCCCCGTGCCTCGTCCGGGGTGGTCGCGCTTTCCCGCTCGATCAGGTCGTGGAGGACGAAAACAGGTGAATCGAGTGCCGATTTGATCACGGCCTTCTCCTGGAGTGCCGAAACGAGCAGGCCCGCCCACATCGCGTGGGTTTCGGCAGGCGTGTCGTCCACCTGGGAAAACAGATGCACGTCGAGCTTCACGCGGGCGCTGTGAGGCATGGCAGGGATCGGTTTGGCTTCCGACGCATTGATAACCACGCACGGACGGGTCCGGATTTCATCGCGGCGAGCGACCTGCACTGGAATCGTCTCGGGGAAATCCTCGGGGCGGTGGGTGTCGATCCACTCGGCAAGGAGTGAGGTGAGGCGGTCTTCAATCAGGTTTGGCATCTTGTTGGAGGTGGCGAGTCAACCTGTTCTCCGAAGCGATCGGTTCGCCTTGTCGTTGATCTTCTTCAACGAGGTGGCCAAGGCTTTGCGGAGTCGGCCCGCCGCCACTTGGAGCGCGAGATTGATCCCCTTGGTGGTCGTCACCTGGTCGATGTAGTCGAGCGAATTGATGAGCGTGACCGATGGCTTGGAGCCGGTCTTCACGGTGGCCGTGCCGGGTGCCTGCTTGTGGCGTGTCGCCCATTGTGCCGCGCCTCTCACCCTTCCTCCAAGTGCCTTGGCGGTGTTGATCCAGGAACCTTTGGCGAAACCGACACGCTTCTGGATCTTGGCGATGTAGGTTTCGCGGGCTTTCGGGCTGGTGACGATCTGGGCAGGGGATCGCCGCGTCACCACGCCGTGAATGTTCCGGCTCTGGTGGTGGAGCTTCGGGTCCAGGCGGCCGACCGAGAGTTCCTTCCACTGCGAGTTCGACGATTGGAGCGCCTTTTCCGCCCGCGAGAATCTCCGGTTCTGGATGTTCGCCCAGAATCGGTCGGCGGCGGCTGGATCCGCGAGCTTGGTTTTCTCGAAGGCATCTGACGGCAGGGCGAACACCCGGGTGATGTCGCCGGCCACCGCCTTTTCGCCGCGTTTCTTCGCTGCTTCGGAAAACCCGAACGGCCGGGTGTTGCGGGCGAGTTCCACGGCCAGGCCACGCGCTTCCTGTTTCACCAGGGACTCAAGTGTCCGCCCGACTTTCTCTGGGTAGCGGTTGAGCAGGCGGGCCACGTCGCTCGCGCCCTTCATCTTCGCGGTGAACCTGACGGCGTTGTCACTCATCGGTGGAGGTGAGGCTGAGATTGATCAGCGGCGAGCGGGTGTGCGCCGAGACCTTGGAGATCCGGTATTCCACTCCGTCCACCTCGATGCGCTCGCCGAACTTTGGCAGGGCGGCAGGGAATGCCCGCTTTGGCACGCGCAGGCTGAGATCCGGTGATTCCACGAACCCACCCATCTCAATCTGCTGGTCGTTGCGAACGCGGCTGACGAGCACGAGCAAACTGATGTCCTTCCATCGCGCTTGGACACCATGCTCGGATAGAAGTTGGTGAAGATCCGAGAGGATTTCAGATTCGAGGCTCATGCCCATGCTTCCCTGTCAAAATGAAAACACCCTTGGCTGTTTATGCTAGAGGGTGTCCCATGACTAAAGTCCTTTCCATCTGTAGTGAGGCCCGGCGAACTGGAGCGCTGAAACCATTCTGCCCGGTCCGGCCTGCGGGTGACTCGCGAAATAAATTTCGCTCTCCAATGGTAAAGCTACCTTGTTTTCGCTCTCTTTGATCAGGAATCTGGTGTGCTTGCCCAGTTATGGCACTCAATATTTGATAGTTGGAGCTGAATCCAGCGACACGCCAGCAAGCCGCAACCATCACTACCGTGGAGATTATTAATATTTATTGAGGTCATCAACCATCTTTTGGAGCTTCTGGCGCTCAAGAGCTTCGAGGATTTCCCTGTTGTCCCGTTGGATAGCGTTCTGTTGTTGCTGGATCTCTTGCAAGGCTCTTGCTGACTCGCTGGCCCTGGCTACTGAATCTTGTTCTCTACGCCGGGCGTTTTCATCTCGTTGTGACTGATCGAAAGTGGCCTGAACCTCGGAACTTATACCACCGTTTCCGCTACCGAACTGGCGCGGGATCTCATCACGAATCTTATGAGAAGGACCCACGTATGGAAAAACCTTTGGATACTTTTCTGCTTGCTGTCTAGCGGCGATTTCTTTACTGACTTTCTGTTCAATCTGCAACCTTTGTTCCATGCGGATGTTCTCTTGCTCCGCACGAGCTTGCTTGATTCGAGGGTCTGGCTCTTTCGGGATCGGCAGATTGGTGACGGTAAAATAAAGAATGGTGAAGGCCCCGCCGAAAAAGATTATTGTGCCTAGAAATCCTCCTAGTTTTGTCCCAAGCGTTTGGATTTGTATTTGATCTTCTGGCATGACGTTTTGACTTAATAGTGTTATTGAAATGCTGAGGGGCACGCATTTCAAGGAAAAATGTCAGGCCGATCTCGTTCTCAATGATGCTTAACCATGAATTCCTCGTGTCTGATGGCTGGGCGATGGAGGCGTGGTTAGTCATTTTTGCAACGCACTCGCTGCCGCCACCGGAGACGATATCGGCTATGGCTGAGGATGGCGTTGGTAACGAAGCAGAAGAGATCGAATTTCCTCTTCAGATTATTTCTTGTCGGCTCTTTGAGTCAATCAAAATGAAGCATTGTGCAAAAGTTACATTGAAACACCCCCTCCAGTTTCCCGGAGAGGGCGTCCCATGAACCCGCAATCCCAACTTGGATTACACCGGACGGGTGATGCGCTCCACGACCGGCTTGTTGCCCGTGGCGAAGCCATACATGAGCGTGAAGCTGACTTCCTGCTTGCCGAGGCGTCCGTCGTAGCGGTCACGCACCTGGATCGAAAGGCCGGTGCGTGGATCAGTCACGACGCGGATCACGGTGTCGCCGGTGTTGGTGGGAACATCCGGCACGCGGGCGGCCATGATGAGTCCCTCGCGAATGCCAGCAAAGCCCACCAGACGCTCGCCGTTTTCCGGGAGTGCCGAGTATTCGATCACGGTGAAGCCGTTCACGTCGGGCAGCATTCCGGTGACCACCACGTTTCCCGCCGCCGGGGTGATGTAGGCTTTGTAAAGAGCCTCGTCCTTTTGCAGGGCGTTGTAGTAGTCGGAATTGACGAACATGAAGCGGCCCATGTCCGGGATGAACCGTTTATTGAGCTTGGTGCTGATGTCCACCACGGCGCTGCGACCGAAGCTGGCGGCGGCGATTTCCGTCTTGTTGGTGAAGTTGGCGTTGATGATGAGCGCCATCAGGTCGTCACTCACCTTGCGACCGAGCGCGTAGGCCACCTTGTCGGCATAGCGTTGGTTCAGGTCAATCTCGCTGGTCGAGCGTTCGACGTCGGTGATGGCGTAGCCCGCGTAGGCGTGCTTGTTGATCTTCACGCTCACATCGACCTGTGCCTGGTCATCCGGGACGTAACCCGTGGCAGCAACGAAGTCTTTGGCCACGGTGGGAGTGACGATGTGGGTGACGATGTCCTGGTTGAACTTCACGCTCGCCGAGGAAAAGTCGGTGGCGATTTGTCCGAGGAGCGGGAACTTCGCCTGGAGCGTGTTGAGCGCGGCTTGGGCGATGATGGCGGAATTAACCGTTGCGTGTGAGTTGGCCATGGCGGGTTAGCGGGTGAAGTGTTTGGCGAGGTGTTGTTGGTAGAAGGCGGCGGCTTCCTCGGGCTGTTTGGCGGTGACGAGGCGGTCGTATTGGGCGACGAGTTCCTGGAGGGAGTTCGCTTGAGGGGCTTGCTGGTGGTCGCCGGCCGGGGTGATGCGGGCTGGCAGCGTGGTGCCGGTGGAGGCGACGACGCGGGCGACTTCGAGTTGCAGCTTCCGGTCAAAGTCGGCCTGCGATGCCTGAAGCTCGGTGATCCTGGTTTGCAGCGTGGTGACCTGCTCGTTGGCCGAATCGCGCTCGCCAGTGAGTGTGTCGAGCTGGGCGGAAAGCAGTTCCACTTCGCCGCGCAGCGAATCCACATTGGCGGAGGCTTCGTTGAGAAGTTCGGTCTGGGCTTGGTGATCCCGCGTGAGGTCATCGACCTGGGTGCGGGCTTCCAGTAGTTGGTCTTCAAGTGCGGTAGTCATCGCCCGTGCCCCCGTGTCAACCGATGCGTGATAGACCCGCAGACGGCGCATGGCTTCGGCACGATCCGGGACCATGCCCGCGAGGTTGTAGCGCTGGGCTTGCCAACCACTGAAAGTCTGGCCTTCCATCGCCTCGGCTGGGATCGCACGTCCCTTGGCCAGCACCGCCGCATGGAACTCCCCGGCGATTTCCGCTAGGTTCGAGTTGATGAGTTCGCGCTGGTCGTTGGTGAGCGGGGTGCCTGGTGCGCCCATCGCCTTGTATTTGCCGACGGAGAAAACCTCGACCTTGATGCCCGCCTTATCGAGCGCGGCGGATTCGTCGATCACGGCTTGCACCACGCCGATAGATCCAACTTTGGTGGATGGGGTGGCGTAGATGGCGCGGGCTTGGCTGGCGATCCAGTAGGCGGCGGATGCCATCAGGCCCGAAGAGAACGCATAGACCGGCTTTTGGGCGTCTAACGATGCGACGGCTGCCGCCAGTTCCGGAGTTCCGGCCACGGTGCCGCCCGGGGAGTCGATGTTGAGAAACACCGCCTTGATGTCGTCACGCTGACCTGCCTCGCTAACGGCTGCTCCAATTTCTTCGGAGTCGGTCGCGCCCATGATGACGCGGGCCATCAATCCTGGTTTGCGGAGAATCGGACCTTCGATGGAGATCGTGGCGATGCCGTCCTCGACGCTGAGAAGTGGATTGGACGTGTCCGGCTGCGGCAATGCGCCACCACGATACGAACGTGATGCCGCTGCCATTGAGCGCAGCGCCTCTGGCTGGATCAGCCATTCACTGTTTTGGAGGATGTCCGGATTCACGCCCCGGCAGCGGTGTCAACGGAGAGCCTGCGGGTTTCCACAGCATCTCGACCGGCACGCCGTGTTTCGCCGCCGTCTCCAAGATGAGCTTCGCATCGCTGGCACGGCGCTCGATTTCCTCGCCGAAATCCGCCCCCAACTCGGCGTAGTGGTCACTGAGCGTTTTCAGTCCCATCTCCACATCAGCTCGGTTCTGTTGAGCCTCGCGGCCGGCATCTGTTGTTACGCGCCGTGGAACCACGGATGAAATCTTCCACCAGCCCTCAATAGGTTGGAGAAGACCGCGTGAAATCGCGTCGCCAATCACGTAGGTCCACACTGGCTTGATGAGTCGGCGTTCCAGGATCATCTGGCGAAACGAGAACCGCCGGTCAGCCTTGGCCACGATCAGACGCACGCCCGCGCCACCGATCTTGCTGGAATCTGCCGCGAACTCGAACGGGATCACACCGAGGGCCGCATCACGCCGTAGGTGCTCCAAGAAGCCGGTGAAGGTGGGAGACGGGCGGTTGGACTGGAAGCTCTCGATGGATTCGTCGGGTTTGAGCGCCACCAGCTTGCCGCCCACGATCTTCTGGAGCGTGATTGGATCACTTGGATCATTGCCACCTGCTGCGCCCCCGACAACGAAGTCGCCATTGTCGTCGATTTCACCCCGGGCGGTTTTGAGCACGCGGGAAATATCGGCGTTGTCCTTCACCGCGTGCTTTTCCAGCGCGAGGAGTTCGATCTCGTCGAGGACGTGGTTGATCGAATGTTGGATCGTTGGGTGCGAACGAACGCCGCCCGCCCATTCCGGTTCGTGGATGTGGAGCACCGAGGCGGATGGCAGGTCGCGGGATTTTCCGCTGTCCTCCAGGGCACGATAGAAGATCGGTGCGCCCCAGGCATCGAGGCCCACGCCGTCGATGGTTTCCTGTTTGCCGTATTCGTCGCCGATGCGGTGGGACTCGATCAACTGGATGCGTGGTTCCCCTTCGCCGTCACGGGTCTTGTGGATGAAGTATTCGCCGTCGATGTCCATGCCCCGGCAGACGAGTGCCTGGCATTCCTCGAACGAAAACCGGCGCGTCACCTCGCAACGGGCGGACCACAGGGAGAAGTATTCCTCGGCGGCACGGTTCCATGCGGGATCGCCGGATTGCGCCTGGACGCGGATGCCGTCGCCGGTCGAATAGATCGCCATGTTGGCGACAAGCTCCCGCACAAATCCGCTGTTCTTGTGAAGATAGCGTGCCTTGCGGACCAGTTCGGTGCGCACCGAGGAAGTGAGTTCGTTGCGGGCGTCGGTCGGTGATGCACCAGGGACCGTTCCACGGCGGGGCGACCAGTTGGCGGCTTCGAATGGAGATCCCCACGCTTTCGGGACGAGAACTGGCGGCAGCCAACGCATGGCGATCTGTTTGAGGCTGGTCATTTCGCGAGGTAGCCGGAGATGAAGGACGCGGCGGCGATGCGGGGGCTGCCGTAGGTGGCCGGGTCGAGAACCCGGAGCGCGTGGGCGCATTCCTCAAGCACCTGATCGACGGCCATGGTGAACTGCTTGGCGACCGAGGTGTCGGCGTCGTTCCAGTTCATGATGGTCTTGCCCTCAAGGAGCAGTTCCTTCGCTCGCTGCTGGATGGCGAGCACTTCTGAAATTGTGAATCCGGTGATGAAGAGTCCGCGAGCCATGCACGGCGGCGGGTGTCAACGGATCACCGACCGCGCCATGTGGCGTTGTTGCCCCGCGTGTCGATGTGGACAAAGCCGGAGGATGGATAGAGGCCGAGACCTCCGGTGAATCTCCCAGCCTTCCGCCACTCCATCAAGCGGTCATAGACCCGTTGCGGACTCACGCCGTCGAAGGCGATGTCGAGCGCCCTGAATGCCATGTGCTGGCTGAGGCCGACCCCACCCACGGTCCTGTTGTAATCGGGGGAGCGGTAGGAACTGAGAATCCGGCAGGGTTTGCCGAACGAGTCGCGGAGTTCATCGACGATCCGCAAGGTTGGCACGATGTTCTTCCAGAGCGATTTCGCAGGGGTGCTGTTCTTCACGCCTTTTCGCTGCGCCACGAAGTAGGATTCGAACTCGCTGGCACCGAAGTGACGAAATCCCTGGGATTCGAACCAGGCGGCGAAGGCGGTGTTTGAAGCGCTCATGATGCATCTTCCGGGGTGTCAACGGCCGGTTCTCCCACCGACTCGCGCCCGACGATCTTGAGCATGGTGGCGGCTGCGATCTGCATGGACTCGCAGTCGAAAAGGTGATTCGCCCGTGATCCGATCCGCTCCCACATCCACTTGCCGCCTTTCTTGATCCGGCGTTCGCTTTCCATCTGGGCGAGATAGTCCTCGTCGATGTCGTCAGGCACCTCCCACACCGGGCCGTCGTCCGGGTTTTGGTTCCGGCGGAGACGGGCGAGCGTGTCCTTGATATTGAGGTTGGACCAGTAGAACACCGAGCAGTTTTGCCCACGGCCGAGAACCACCTTGCGACGCGGTGAATAGAAGCGCTCGATGGATTTCCGGCCCTTCGTCTTGTGGGTGAACGTCGCCCGCTTGTCGCCCATCAGGGCCGTCCATCCGTGAGCTGCGCATTCTCGATAGACGTCGTAGGTCGCGTAGCCCGCGTCGATGAAGACGAGGTTGGGATGAATGCCGAAACGCTCCTGGACGGACTCGACATCGGTGAACGTGAGCACGCGTTCGTTCCAAATCAGGCGGCTTGATCCATCTTCGGCCCATGCGCGGACGACGAGGAACAAGTGGTCGAGCTGGCAGTCCACCGTGAGGATGCGCAGCGGGCAGGCGCATGGTTGACCGGCAGAAACGAGCCGACCTTGAGCATCCACGCCCGCCTCGCCGTCCCATGTCTCGCCTTTGAGATAGCCACCGGGAACGATGTCCAGGCGGTAGTCCTCCAGATACTCGCGCCAGGCGAGCGCCAGACGTTTTTGGTAGAACTGCTGGATCAGGCTCACGTCGCCTTTGCGTGCGGCGGTCTTGGCGCGGAGATAGAGTTCGGCCAGGCGGCCCCAGCTCATTGCGCAGAGGGCGTTCCAGTGGAATCCGGCGTTTTCCTTCGGCGCGTTCGGATTGGTGGTGACGTAGCGGCCGGTGAGGTTGAGTTCCCGACGGATGCGGTCGGTGTCATCGAAGTAGTGGTTGCACGAGACGCAGTGCATCGTGGTGGTGTCGCGGACTTTTTGAAAATCCCACTCGCCGGATTCGTCGCGGGCGTCCTTGCTCCATTCGATTTGTTCCCACTTGAACGGTTGGCGGTGATGGCAATGCGGGCAGGCGAACGTCCACTCGCGCATGTTGGTCGTTTCAAACTTGCGGTGGGTGTCGTCGTCCTCCTCGCCGCCCTGACTCATGAACAGGCACTTGCCGAGCCAACCGAACGCGGTGACGCGCGCTTCCGCCTCCGCCATGTGACCATTTTTGTATCTCCATGTCTCATCACAGACCAACCAGCGAATCGACCGCCTTTGAAGGTTGGTCTTATTGTTGGCTCCCAGCACCCACAGTGTCATGCCATTGGCGAAGTGGATCGTCGTGTTGCGCCGCTTGTGCCGGTTCGCGGGATAGAGCGCCTTCACAGGATCGCATTCGTCGAAGAGCTTTTGGAGGCGGCTTTCGCTTTGGTCTTTCGCGTCGTCGTCGGTCTGGTCGAGCCACAGTGTCGGGCCGGGATGGTTGGCGATGATGTGGGCGAGGCCGAGTTCACCGACGCTGGTTTTCCCGCTCTGGATCGCGGCGATGATGCTCACGATGCGGATCTTGGGATCGACCAGAGCTTCCATCGGCTCCCGCATCCACGGCGAGTTGGCCGAGCGGAAACGTCCGGGAATCGGCGAGTAGGGGATCGAGGTGATGTGTTCCTCACACCACTCCCAGGGGGGGCGGCGGTCAGGAGGTCGCCATGCATTGCGCCATATGCGGGTGAGTTTTTCGGACGCTGTCATAAAAGAAGTCGAAGTTGAGGCTCGGTGATTTTAGCCCCCTTTCGCAGGTTTGCTTTGGCCCACATCGGACGCATGTTGCTGAAATGGAAGCATTGGCGGACCTGAGACTCATTGGTCAGATCAAAAGCGCTGCATGGGATGATGTGATCGATGTGCCACGCCCTGCCGTAATTCTTCATGCTCATGCCCGGTTTGAATTGAGCCTTGATGTATTCGATGAATATCTTGAACTGGCATCCGATAAGTCGTTCGGAGCGATCTGGTTTAGTTAGCCCTTTGAGCAATTTCGCGATTCTTCGACGAAGTGCCGAAGCCACCCTATTTGATGGGTTTGAAGCTCTTCTCCTGCTCTCCTCACGTTTGCGGTCTCGAATCCGATCTCTATTATTTCGGTGCCAGCGACTGTTTTGTGCTGAAATCTCTCTCCTGTTTCGTTTCCTGTAGTCGTTGATGGAGTCGATCTTGCGGATGAAGTATTCCTGCTTCTGCTTGAGGATGCGTTCTTTATTCCGCTCGTAGTATGCCTTTTTGGCGGCCCTTTTCGTTTTGTCGTATGATGCCCGCCTTTGCGCGTTGTGTTTTTGGCGGTGTTTCTTCTGGTATGCGCTACTGTATTCGTTGAGGCGCTCCTTGTTGGCCAGATAGTAGCGCAGGTTCTTTGCGCGCGTAGGTTCGGCCGCTGTTTTCTCCGTCGATTCCACACCCGCCGGGGCGCGTCAACCTGACTCAGACTCCCCCTCATGGAGAATCGTCAACACCTCGTCGATGGCGTGGCGGGCTTCCTCCTGGATTCCGGTGGCGTCGAGGCCCGATAGAATCGGCGGGAGCTCCTGCTCGAATTTCTTGCGGAGCATCGACGTTGCCTGCGCCACGAGTTCGGTCCACGCCTGACGGACTTCCTCGACCGCCACGAAATCGCCGCGCTTGATTCCGAGCCGCAGTTCCCTCTCTTCCACTTCGGCGAGCAGCTTGCGGGCCTTGAGTGAGGTTTCAATATCGGCGGCATCCGGGGTCAACGGCTCACCGCCTTTGAGATCGTTGCGCCGCATGAACTCACGCCACGCGGCCACATCGTGCAGTCCGTTGGCGGCAGGTTTCGGGGCGTCCTTGCGCTTTTTCCAGGTGTTGATCGATTGGCGGGTGACTCCGAGGATGACGGAGAGTTCGACGTAGTTGGTCGCCGTCGTTGGAGCGGCACCCGTGCCGGTGGCCATCGATTGCAGCATCGCCCGTTCGCCACGGGTCAGCTTGCCGCCTTTTTGCACACGACCGACTAAGTTGGCGAAGTCCCGCGAGAGTAGTTTTTTGGCGATGTCTGGTGATACGGCTTCCATCCGCAGGTTGCGGACACGTCAACCGGGCATCATTTCCGTTTCCGCTTGGGCTGGATGATTTCCAGCATCGCTTGAAGTCCGAATCCCTGCGGCATCGCCCGTTCCTGCTCCCAGTTCTCCAGGCTGCGTTTCGACACCTTCAACTGTTCGGCGGCGTCGCGCTGGCTGTATCCATTGCGTTCCCTCCATTTGCGGAGCAGTTTGGCGAAGGTTGCGTGATCCATGACGGTGTCCGCAGACTACGGATGAACGCTGGGGCGGTGTCAAGGTTGGGGGACGGGTGGTTGACGGCGGGGCAGGGGACATGACCATCCCCGTGCATTGCGCCCACACCCGCCTCGTCGATCCGAACACGCTGAAACCCAACCCGGTCAATCCGAACCGCCACAGCGCCCACCAGATCCAGCTTCTTGCCTCGATCATCCAGGAGCAGGGATGGCGCAATCCGGTCACTGTCTCGAAACGCTCGGGCCTGATTGTCCGCGGGCATGGCCGTTTGGAGGCGGCATTGCTCATTGGTTGCGAAACGATCCCGGTGGACGAGCAGGATTATGCCAGCGAAGCGGAGGAACTCGCCGACCTGCTGGCCGACAACCGCCTCTCGGAACTGGCCGAACTCGACGAGGACGACTTGCGCAAAGTGCTCAAATCCATCGCGGACGCCGACCCGAACTTCGACATCGAACTCACCGGCTTCATGGAGGACGAGATCCGCAAGCTGATGGACGACGCCGCCAACCCGGAAGACGAGATCGAGATGATCCCCAGGATGGAATGCCAGGCGTTCGAGACCCACGACTACCTCGTGTTCATGTTCCACGACCTGCGGGATTGGATGCAGGTGCTCCAGCTCATCGGGGTGCGCGAGGTTGACTACTCGATCAACCGCAGAACCCACAAAATCGGCCTCGGCCGCGTGCTCCATGGAAAACGACTCCTCGAACTCTGCCGCCGCGCCGACATGGCCGGAATTCCGCCCGTTGAAACTTCGCCTGGTGATCCTGTCGCGGAGCCGAAGCCGCTCGATCACCAGTCACAAGTTGTTCCCGACGGCGACGCTCCTCGTTCCCGCAAGCGAGGCTGAGCATTACCTCCACACCGGGCTGGAGATTGAAACCATCCCCGACGAGATCGCCGGCATCAGCGCGGTGCGGAACTGGGTGCTCAAGCACTTCACCGAGGACGCCATCGTGATGCTCGACGACGACATTTCCGCGTGTGTCTGCATGGTGTCACTCCGCTGCCGCAAGCTCTCCATCGCTGAAACCCTTGCCATGCTCGAAAACTCGGCGTGGTGCGCGCGCGGGGCAGGGGCTCGTTTGTTCGGATGGCACCAGCGCAGCGATCCGCGGCTCCTCCAGCGCAACGATCCCTTCGGCGTGAACCACTGGGTCGGCGGGGCGGTCGGCGTGGTCCGCGATGAAAAGGGTGGCGTGCCGAAGTGGGACGAACTGCTCAAGTGCAAGTGCGACATCGACGCCACGCTCCAGGAGCTGATGGACAACCGGCTCGTCTGGAACGAGGCCCGGTTCTGCTTCGTTCAGGAGCGCGACAAGAACCTCGGCGGCAACAGCCTGTTCCGCAGCGAGGAGCGGATCGCCACCGAAAAGCGCTACCTCAAGCGCAAGTGGAAGGCGCACATCCGGCTTGAAACCTACAAGAGCCAGGACCGTGTCGCGATGGACGCACCACGCCGCCAATCGGTGAAGCTCTAACAGGAAATGGTGTCCCAAACCGCTTCCCGTCGTGTGCCCCACGCAGGACAATGAAGGGTCATGATCCAACGAATTCCAACCAAGCGCGGCTACTCGTTCCCAGCGGTGTCCAGCGCGATGCAAAAGGCGATCCGGCGCGGCGACGCGAAACTGGCAGGCTACTGGGCACTCGAACTCTGGGCCAGCGGCTACGGCCAGTATGTCTGGCGGCGGCTGCTCACCGTGAGCGCCGAAGACTGCTGGGGCATCCTCACCGCGGAGGTCAAGGCGCTGCACGACAGCTACACCGAGATCAACCGCAACATCCCGTCGAAGACGGCCAAGGGGCGCATCTTCATTTCCAAGGCGGTGATCCTGCTCTGCCTCGCCAAGAAGAGCCGCGACCCCGACCACCTGCAAAACTTCGTCTATGACCAGCAGGCCGGGCTCGATCCGGAGACGCTGACCGACGAACTCGATCAGGCGGGGGAATACGTGCCGATCCCCGACTACGCCTACGACTGCCACACGCCGCAGGGGCGCTCGATGGGCCGGACCAAGGCGGACTTCTTCAAGGCGGAGCAGGAGGCCTTGAGCCCCTTCATCCCCGGGCTGTTCGACAACCTCATCGATTCCTGACGCCATGGGCTTCCGACTGATGCAACCGCGCTTCCCGCTAGGGAAGGTCTACGCCACGCCCGGAGCAATCGCCTTGGGAGTCGACCTCACCGCCTACCTCCGCCGTCATCACTGCGGGGACTGGGGCGATGAGCTCTGCGCCGAGGACAAGCAGACGAATGAGGATTCGCTGGCGCATGGCATGAGGATCCTGAGCCGCTACGCCACGCCGGGCGGGTCGATCTACATCATCACCGAATGGGATAGGTCCATGACCACCATCCTGCTGCCCGAGGAATACTGATCCGCCTTCGTCCAATCCGCGCGCCAACAAGCCGCCGCCGAGTCTAACGGCAGGCCGGAAAACGCGGATGGTGCATGAGAGGGTTGGCCATACTGCCACACCTTGCGCGGGGGTAGTGCATTCCTAA
>NZ_JBIKBQ010000075.1:0-20321 GCF_058122085.1 Luteolibacter sp.
GTGTTGGTTGATTTGAAACGTTTGTTCAAACAGGCGATGTCGGAACATCGCCCGATCAACCAGCACCAATCGATTTTAACATTTTAACGAAAAAAAATCCTCTTCCCCAGTTCGCCTTTGTGAGTGTTCAGATTATCCATCACGACACACAGGCGCTGGGGGTAGTTGTTGGAGTAACGTTTGAGCCTGCGACCTTGGAACTAATTCGCAGCATCCTGAGACTGAGGAATGCTATTGGCGAACCCGCCTGAGACTCGAAATGTGAAAAGAGGCCCGCAATGAAATAGGGGTTACTTTAGGGGATGTCCGACCCGTTAAATTACCGTAACTCTTTGAAAATAAGAGTGGTGGAGCGTAGCGGATTCGAACCGCTGACCCCTTGCATGCCATGCAAGTGCTCTACCAACTGAGCTAACGCCCCTTTCGGGTGGGGCAGAGGTTTATTCGCGGACCTCCGGGTGGGCAAGACGATTTTTGGAAAATTTCGCGATTTCCGGGTTTGTCCGCGGATCGGATCATTCAGCGCCTGCGGCGGAGGACTACGAGCGCACCGAGGATGGTCAAAAGTGCGGTCGATGGCTCTGGAATGGAGGCCACTGATTTGAGGCTGTAGTCCCGGCGAAGTTCGTCAAAGCCGCCGTCGTTGGCGAAGCTCAGGGTTGGATACTGGGGAGCCTCGCCCATGCCGACGCTGCCCATTTGCACGTAGAAATAGATGAAGTCGCTTTGTTTGACCCGGTCGAACAACGCGAGATCCAGATAGATGTTGAGATCCGAGCGACCGCTGCCGCCGGAGGAATTGCGGTTCACGTCCAGCAAGAGCGCGTTGTCCCGGACGGCGTCCATGTTGAAAATCAGGGTTCCCAACTGCGTCGGGTCGTTCGTGTTCTGGGAGCCGTTCGGGGAAACATAGATTTGGAACGCGTCCAAGGATTGGTAGCGAGCTTCGGCGGAGTTTGGCTCGTTCAGGTCCATCCCGACCGCAATCAAGTAGCGCCCAGTCAGGTCCTGCACGATTGACATATCGCCGACGGTCAGGTCGTGGGTCCATTGGCCGTTCACGTTGTCCATCACGCCGCTGGCGGAGGTATTGTAACCTTGCTCCGTCGGGACTCCGTTGAGCTTGAGGAAGGTGTCAAAGTTTCCGGTGCCAGAGGTTCCGGGCAAGGTTTCCGCACGGAATTTTCCGGCCCCGATAGTCACTTCTGTCACCGACGGGTCAACGAGGTCGAGGTAAGTGATGGTGTTCTGGGCTTTCGCGTGGAGCGCGAGAATCGCATGGATGCAGCCAAGAATCCTCAGGAAGCCAAGGGGGGGGGGCATAGCAGGGGGGGATTGGGGTGGGGGATTGTCAGAGGTTGGGGTAACCGGCTGACAAATGGGATCATGTCACAAATCCGGCCATTCGGAATCACGTGATGACGTAATCTCAAGATGTCGGTATTATTTGGCACATCAAACGTCCCGATGAAGGCTTGGCGAAGTGGCTTGGGCCCTTATGATTGCCGCCATGTCGAAGTATGGAGGAGAGGAAGTGTTGGTGGTGCCGCGCGCGCTGTTGGATGAAATCGGAGCATTTGAAGGAATCCGGACGGCGGGGCTGGATGCCGCGGTCGGTCGTTTGCTCGATCCCGCGAACCACTTTTTCATGGACCGGGCGGAGGCGGAAAACGACCCGAGCCACAAGCAGCTGATTCCTTACTGCATTTTCCGCTGCGGCGATCGCATCCTTCACTACACCCGCGGGAAATCCGGCGGCGAAAGCCGGCTTCACGCGAAGATTTCCGTCGGCGTCGGCGGTCATGTCAACCCGGTCGATACTGGTGGCGGCCGCACGGGATCGGACGCCTATCATGCGGCGGTGACCCGCGAAATCGAGGAGGAGCTCGATCTTCCCGAGGAGCACGAGCACCGGATCATCGCCCTGCTCAATGACGAGTCGAATCCGGTGGGCCAGGTCCATCTGGGCATCGTCCACGTGGTGGATTTGAAATCCGACGCGGTGAACTCGCGGGAGGACGCGCTCACGGATCTGGGTTTCACGCCGCTTGCGGATCTCAACGGGGCGTTGTTCGAGCGCTTGGAAACGTGGTCGCAATTCTGCATCCGGCATCTGTCGGAGGCGGGTGTCGAGTCGTTTTCCCGCGCGGCCGGAACATGGAAATAAATCCGGAATTTGGAAAGTTTGGGTTGGCGGTCGTTTGGAAATCCCGCCAAGATCGGCGCGGATAGAGTCATAGCACTGAATTTTCCGACCGATGTCAGCCAAACCCAAGCCGAAGCCAGCCAAGCCGCGAATCCTCATTGTCACGCCGGAGATCACCTATTTGCCCTCGGGCATGGGGAACATGGCGCAACGGATGTCGGCGAAAGCGGGAGGCCTGGCGGATGTTTCCGCATCGCTCGTTTCCGCGCTGTTCGAGCTGGGAGCGGACGTCCACGTGGCGATGCCGAACTACCGGCGGATGTTCCATGGCGACATTTTCAGCCTGCACGAGAAGGAGTTGAGGAAATACCACGAAGTCCTGCCGGAAGCGCACATCCACTTGGCGGAGGACCGGATTTTCTACTATCGCGACGAGGTTTACAGCAATCACTCCGACGAATCGATGCGGATCGCGTTGGTGTTCCAGCGCGAGCTGATCAACCACATCGTGCCGCGCGTGATGCCGGATTTGATTCATTGCAACGACTGGATGACCGCCCTGATCCCGGCGATGGCCCGGCGCCGCGGCATCAAGTGCTTGTTCACCGTGCATAACATCCACACCCGGCAAGTGTCGCTGGCGCGGGTCGAGGAGGCGGGGATCGATGCCGCGGAGTTCTGGATGAATTTGTATTTCACCGGCCCTCCCGCCAACTACGACCACGCCCGCTCGCACGTGCCGGTGGATCTTCTAACGTCCGGAATCTTCGCCGCCCACTACATCAACACGGTGAGCCCGCGCTTCCTCTGGGAAATCGTCGAGGGCTGGCACTCGGTGGTGCCTGATTCGGTGCGCGCCGAACTCCGCTCCAAGTATGCGGCCGGTTGTTCCGCAGGGATCCTCAACGCGCCTGACGCCTCCTACAATCCGCTGACGGATGACGCGCTGGCCCGCAATTTCGGCGTCGCGGATTTCGCCGAAGGCAAGGCGGCTAACAAGCTCGCCCTGCAACGCGAGCTCCAGCTCAAGCAGGACGTCAACGCGCCGATCTTCTTCTGGCCGTCCCGCCTCGACCCGGTGCAAAAAGGCCCCCAGCTTCTCACGGAAATCCTCCACAGCCTGATTTCGGATTACTGGGATCAGGACTTGCAGGTGGTCATCGTCGCGAACGGTCCGCACCAACACTGGATCGACAAGATCGTCTCGGCTTTCGACCTGCGGGAGCGGGTGGCGATCGTTGATTTCGAGGAGCGGCTTTCCCGTCTCGCCTACGCCGCCTCCGATTTCATGCTGATGCCTTCGTTGTTCGAGCCATGCGGGCTGCCGCAGATGACGTCGCCGCTTTATGGATCGCTGCCGGTGGTGCATTCGACCGGCGGGCTTTACGACACGGTTCACCCGCTGGATGTCGAGGGCTCGACGGGCAACGGTTTCCGTTTCGACCACTACAACGCGGGAGCGTTCCGCTGGGCGATCGACCAGGCCATGGAATTTTACGCGCTGCCGCAGGAAATCCGCGACCGGGAAATCCGCCGGGTGATGATCGTGAGCGAGAAGGAATTCAGCCACAAGGAGGTGGCTCGGCGCTATATTAACATTTACGAGGAAATGCTCGCACGGCCGTTAGTCGAGAAGGAGTCAGGCGAGTTCATCAAGTCCATCGCCGAGAGCCTCGGCGAAAATCCGGTGGAAGCCTGACCCGGCGGCGCGGCCTACTGGCGCGCCACGTTGCTTTGCCACAGCGGCGACTGAGGCACGTCGTTCGGCCGGCAAATGACGATGCCGGCGTGTTTCGAAGCGCCGTTGACGTAGTCGGCGATCGGCCGGTCGATCACGGTCATCCTCCCCTTGTCAGTGTCGGAAGTCGCATGGGCGAAATAGGCCCGGTCCCGCAGCCTGATGATCATCCCGACGTGCGAGGTATAGCCGCCGGGACCATGCGTCGTGATCGCGCAGATGTCGCCGTTCTGGAGGTATTTCTCCGCGTTGCGGACCTTGGACTTCGGGACGTGATAGACCGGCAGATCCGAGACCTGCGCCTCGATTTTCCCCATCGGCTCGATCAGCGACGGATTCGTGCGCAGGTAGCGGTAGGCTTTCCACTGCACGGTCATTTCCTTGATCTCGCGCTGGAGTCTCTGGGCTCCGGGAATCCGCGAGGTGATGTTGGTCGCGTAGCCGCGGCTCTGGTTGTCGTGGAAAACCTCTTCGAGATGGTGCATCCGGCTCAGGTAATTCCCGGTGCAGACGCCGCCCCGGTAGCGCTCGATTTCCACCATGTGCAGCAGGTCCTGCGGCTTGTAGGGCGCGGGCTTGTAGCGAAGCATCCGGGCCAGAGCCAGCGAGTTTTCATAATACGTCCAGCAGTCCATGCCCTTGAGATTGGCCACTGGCGACTCGATCCGGTCATCAACTTCGAGCGTGTAATTCACATAAGGCGTGCCCACCAGCTCGCGGGCCACGCGGATGGTCCGCTCGCCGAGCGGGAGGTTGCGCCAGTTCTCACGCTCCGCCTTGGCGACGATGGCTTGGAATTTCGACTCGCCCTGAAAGACCGTCGCGAGCGGCAAGCGCGGGCCGGACGGCGGCGGGACCGGCTTCTGGGCGAACGCTCCTTGATAGGGGAATGCGGTGAATGCCAGCAGCAGGCCGATCGTTCTCAAATTCATGAATCACCTTTAGCCGAATTTTCAAACGGAGCAAAGTGAACATTCATGGAAATCCGGATCAACTCCGCGAGGCCTCGAATCCCGCGTCTTCCAGCAGATTCATGCCCGCCACTGCGAGGTTCGCCAGTTCGTCGCAGCGCTCGTTCTCCGCATGGCCGGCGTGGCCTTTGACCCAGCGCCAGTGGATCTTGTGCTTCCCGATCGCCCCCAGCAGCAACAGCCACAAATCCTGGTTTTTCACCGGCTTCTTGTCCGCCGTCTGCCAACCGCGCCGCTTCCAGCCGTCGATCCATTTCTTGGAAATCGCGTCGATCAGGTATTTCGAATCCGAGTGCAACTCCACCTCGCAGGGCTCGCTCAGACTCTCCAGCGCAGCGATCGCCGCCCGAAGTTCCATCCGATTGTTGGTCGTCAGGCGATACCCGGCGGAAAGCTCCTTCCGGTGCTTTCCGCAAACCATCACCGACCCGTATCCGCCCGGTCCCGGGTTTCCCTTGCAGCCACCGTCGGTATGAATAATCACGCGCCTCATGAGCGGCGGAGGGTGGGGCAATTTCGCGCGGCATGACAAGCCGCTTCATTTTTCCATAAACTTTTTTCTAAGCAAATCCCGCCATCCGTGTCTTCATAAGCGTAAAGCATGACCCCGCACCCGCCGATTCATGGAAACCCGAACCGCCAGCGCCCGCTCCACGGCTGAAATCCGGCGCAATCCGGTCATTTCCATCCGCCCGCCGCAACCAACCATGGAGCAAAAAGCCACACTCCGGCAGGTCTTCGACGCGGAGGAATCCGTGCTGCTCCGCTACGCCCACGGCCTGCTCGGCCAGCGTGAGACCGCCGAAGACATCGTCCAGGACGCCTTCCTCAAACTCCACGCCCACTGGGAAGAAGTCACCCACCCGCGGGCCTGGCTCTTCCGCTGCACCCGCAATCTCGCCCTCAGCCACCTCCGCGACCACAAGCGCGAAACCCCCATGGACCCCGACCGCGAGTGGGAAAGCCCGACTCCCGATCCCGAGCAAGCCCTCGGCAAACTCGATGCCATCGGCACCCTCCAGCTCCTCATCGCCGAACTCCACGAAGACGACCGCGCCCTCCTTTCCCTCAAATACCACGACGGCCTCAAATACGACCAAATCAGCCAGCGCACCGGCCTCACGGTCGGCAATGTCGGCTACAAACTCCACCACGCCCTGCGAAATCTAGCCGACTCACTCCGCCGCCTCGGCGTGGAAAGCCCGGAGGGCTGATCTCTTCCAGATCAACAATCAAAAATTCTCAATCAACAATCGTCAATCCCTCTTCAAATGAACGAAGAACCACCACCTCCACTCGAGACCGTCGGCGACGAATCCGTCGAGGCGCGCATCGTCGCCTGGGTCCTCGGCGAGACCTCCGCCTTCGAGGCCGCGGAGCTCCAACGCCTCTGCGAAGAGCGCCCCGAACTCCTCGTCTTCCGCCGCCGCATGCGCGCCCTCCACGGCCTCCTCACCGAAGTTGAAGCTGCTGAGAAGGACCATTCGTGGAAACTTTCCGAACAAAAACGCGAGGTCCTCGATGAAATCTTCGGTAAGCAGAAAGTCACCCGGCTCGAACCGGAGAAAGAACTCCGCATCCGTCACAGCGGGCGGCGGGCGTTCCTCGCGATCGCGGCCTGCCTGGTTCTCACGCTCGTCGTCGCCAGACTCATAGGTCCTATAGGTCGTATAAGTCCCATGAAAATCGCCGTGACCACCGACACGGCAACTACCCCTCACGCGACTTCCGAGCACGCCCTCCAAGAACTCAACAAGGCGGTCCGCGATCAGGAAGACAAAGTCGAGGAGCGCCGCAAGGTCCTCGCCACCATCGTCAGAACCAAAGGCATCATTTACAAGGGACAGGACTCCTTTTACGGCCAGTCCGGCGTGGACGAGGATCAGGGCGCTCGCAGCGCTCTGCAAACTTACAATCAACTCGAGCAGGAAAAATTGCAGAAGGAGAGCCAGATCAACAGCCTTCTGAAATATGACGGAGATCAATTGATGACCTACGCATCCGGGCTCGATTTACCGGACAACACCATCAGAAATCTCCAACCGCAGTATCTTGACGCCAAGCGCCAACTGGAGTCCGCCAGGACCAACGGATTGGGCAATGACCACCCGACGGTGAAAGCCGCCGCCGAGCAAGTGCAAGCGACCAAGCGCCAGATGGACGAGGGCGTCGTCAACTTGAGAAGCACCCTGCAGGCGCAGTTGGACATGACCACCGATCGCCTGAAAAAGGTCGAGGCCATGAAAGACGACTCGCGCGAAGTAGCCATCAAGCGCGGCCTCGACGCCCAGGACTACGCCGACGCCAAGCGGGAATTCGAATCCGACCAACAGCTTCTTCAAGCGCTCAAGCTCAAGCAAATCGAGCAAACCATCGCCGCCAAGATCTCGGGTGGAAGCTTGGCCATGAGCGCTCCCGCCAGTCCCGTCGCCGAATCAGCGCGGCGCGAGGATGGCACCTACCAAATCGAGGCGTCCAAAAAGGACGCGGGCCTCAAACAAAGCGCCAAGCAAAACCAACTCGCGAAACAATCCGCCGAGCGGCAGCGGAATGAAAAGCCCGCGGATCTTCCACAAAGCGCCGCCTTGGCGGAACTTGGCAAGGACTCCGACATGGACGCGATGCCACCGATCGCAGCCAACGACATGTCCGGTGGTTTGGGAAGTGGCCGCGCCCTTGGTGGCTCTGCCTTTGCTGCGGAACCCGCCGCTCTCCCGGCACCGGCGGAACAGGAGAGGCGGTCGATGAGCTCCGCCCCAACGCTTTCCCGATCCGAATCCAAACACAAAGAACTCAACTCGCGATCTGCTGCCAAGCCGAGGGTTGTGCCTGAAAAGGATCATCACCGAGAGGAGGTGCCGTCGCAGGTCGCTTCCGTATCGCAACTCTTGGTGCCGGCAGAAGGGGAGTTGGCGCTGGCTGACAAATACTGGGACACGTCTTCTTTGGAAGACGCTCGCGACAAGAATAGCAGTGGGAACGTCGAGTATGAAATTCATACAGGCTATAGCTCGGAATACTTGTTCAGAGGAGTGGACCTCAGCTCGCCTGACGAACCCGCGCCCGCACTGGTGAATCTGATGGAGGAAATCCCCGCCGCGGAAAATCCCTACTCCACCTTCTCCCTCCACATCAGCGACGCCTCGTTCCAACTCGCCAAAGCCGCTCTTGCCAAAGGTGAACGCCCCGATCCCGCCGGCATCAAGCCCGAGCAGTTCTACAACGCCGTGGACTACGGCGATCCCGCACCGGCATCGAACGAACCGGTCGCCGCCACCATCGAGCAGTCCGCCCACCCGGTCATTCCCGGCAGGAATCTCGTTCGCGTCGCCCTCCGCACCGGCTCGGTCGGCCGCAGTGCCGTGCAACCGCTGCGCCTTACGCTGCTGGTCGATCAATCCGGTTCGATGGTCCGCGAGGACCGCCGCGCTTCGATGGAACACGCCCTCGCCCAGCTCGGCGTCCTGCTCACCAAAGCCGACCTCGTCACCGTCATCGGCTTCTCCCGCACCCCGCACCTTCTCGCCGACGGCATGACCGGCGACCAAGCCGTGAAACTCAGCGAACTCGTCAATCAAACCGCCAGCGAAGGCGGAACAAATTTGGAGGAAGCGATGAAACTCGGTGGACAGTTAGCGGAGCGCCACCAGCTCGCAGGAGCGCAGAACCGGATCGTCCTTTTCACCGATGGCGCTGCCAACCTCGGCGACGCCAACCCCGCCCGCCTCGCAGAACAGGTGAAAGCGTTCCGCCAGAAGGGCCTCGCCTTCGACATCGCCGGCATTGGCGCGGACGGTCTGAACGACCGCCTGCTCAGCGAACTGGCCCGCAACGGCAACGGCCGCTACTACGTCGTCGGCGACGAGAAGAACGACAGCTTCGCCCGCCAGCTCGCCGGTGCCTTCCGCCCCGCCGCCGAGAACGTCAAGGTGCAGGTGAACTTCAACCCGCAGCGCGTCGGGAAATACAAACTCATTGGCTTCGAGAAGGACCGCCTGAAAACCGAGGACTTCCGCAACGACGCCGTGGATGCCGCCGAACTCGCCGCGGAGGAAGCCGGAGTCGCGATCTATCAAGTCGAGCCGCTCGCCGATGGCACCGGCGAGATCGGCGAGGTCAGCGTCCGTTTCCGCGACGCCGCCAGCAAGGAAATGGTCGAGCGCGGCTGGACGATTCCCCACGAGTCCCAAGCCATGGCCTTCGACCGCGCCACGCCTTCCATGCAGCTCGCCGGACTCTCGCTGCTGGCTGCCGAAAAGCTCAAGGGTGGCCCGCTTGCCGATGCCATCGACTTCAAACAACTCGCCGGCCCGACCTCGCAGGTGAAGCAATTTTACCCCGGCAGCCCCCGCGTCGGCGACATGCTCCGCGTCATCGACGCCTTGAAATGATGAGCGCCAGAAACCACGATTGAAAAACCAAACCATGAAAGCCACGTTATCCATGAAACTGAATGTTAGCCCGGTCCTGTTGCTGGCTCTTTTTCTGCCGATCCTTGCCATCCAAGGCAGTGAGAAAGACGCTGGAAAAGAGACGGTCGTCGCCGCGGAAGCTCCTACCGCGGATTGGATGGAGTGGGCGAAGTGGGCTGAGAAGCGCCACCCGGTCACCGACGAGCTGGGCCACGGGCCCGACATTGGAGGTGATGAATGGGCGGCCGCCCTGGGCCGACGGCTGCAAATCAGCGACAAGGCCGGACATGGACCCGACATCGGGTCCAAGGAATGGCGGCAAGCCGTGGAGAAAAAGCTGAAGGCAAAGGCGGCCCCCGTGCCGAAGAAGGAGCGCCAGCTGCTTTCCTCCCATGATACCGTGGCGCGGTTTACGGGCTTGAAGGATCATCAATGCCTTGGACTAACGTCCCTCTGCCCCGACCGTTGCGGCGAGTCCGGCAAGCTCGCCACCTTCGCCATCGTCAAATACCTCGGCTACGAAAAGCCCGGTGAATACGGCGACCCGAAGCAGGAGCAATTCCAGATCCTTATCGAGGACAACCTGAAAAACCCGAAGGTCTCCGCGGAGATCCACGGTGCTGTTTCAACGCTAACACCCGGTGCGCTGGTGCATTTGCGGTGGGACCACGACTACGTCACTCAAGAAGGTTCCAAATTCCCCGAGCGCGTGATCCGGGAGCTCTCGATCATGAAAGACGAGTAAGCGCTCCAATTTACACAGCTTTTACCCACGCGACCCGGAAGTCGTGATAGAAAACCAGTCCACATGAAAACTGTTTTGAAACGCATCCTTGTGCTCATGGCGCTCGTCGGAATCGCCTTCGCCGAGGAGCCTGACAAGCGCTTCGTGGTTGTCCCGCTCAGCGAGGTGTTGAGGGACAAGCCGAAGGAAGCCCCGCTGTTCTTCTCCGTGACCGGCGAGGGCCTGCGCGATTGGTCGGTGAGGTTCGGTGAGGTTCGGTGAGGTTCGGTGAGGTTCGGTGAGGTTCGGTGAGGTTCGGTGAGGTTCGGTGAGGGCGGCGCGCGGTTTCTCGACGTGCGCCCGATCCTCCAGCCTGGCACTGATCTAACGAATTTTCGGGTTCAGGTGAAGACCCGCCTCAAGATCGGCCGGGATGCGGCGAGCCTGCTTCTGCCCGGCCCGGGCCCCGCCACCGGATTCTCGCTGGCGGTCACGGCCGCCACCGACCCCGGCGTGGAGCTGCGGGTGGTCAAAGCGGACGGGCTCATGCCCGTCGGCGACACGAAGCCCCGCAAATTCGTAGGCTATGGCAGCGCCGTGCTCGAAATCGCGGCTTTCCCAAGCAGCTATGTTTTGCCCGAAGTCGGCGTGACCGAGGTCACTGTCTACGAACTAGCGGAGACCGACCGCCGGGTGTCAGTGGACCTCGAGCTCGACATCCGCGAGGCTCCGCTGCGCGAGTGGGAAATGGAGATTTTCGCCGATCACGCGGTGGCGTCGGTCACCGGCGCGCAGGTGGCGGACTACGCCGTGGCCGGCGAGGTGAAGGATGGCAAGCGCCGCCTCAAGATCATTTTCAAACAGTCGGTCATGAATCGCCAACTGGTCAGCGTGCGGCTGGAGAAGAACGAAGCAGCCAAGGCCGGCCCATGGAATCTCCAGGCCCTCGGATTTCCCGGCGCGAAATCCCGCCGCGGCTACATCGGCGCTGTCGCCGCGGCGGGCTATCGCCTGGTCGCGGGCAAGACAGCGGGCGTCGCCGAGGTGCCTGTCACCTTTTTCCCGAAGAAAGTCGCAGGACTCCAGCAGGCGTTCCGCTTGCGGGAGGGGGACTGGCAGGTTGGGCTCACCATTGAAGCGCTCGGCCAGAGCGTCCAGGCGGACGTGTTCCATCTCTACTCGCTCAAGGCGGGCGCGGCTTATGGCAGCGTGCTGATCAACTATTTCGTCGTCGGCGCGCCTGCCAGCGAGTGGAGGATCTCCGTGCCCGATGGCATTGGGAATATCGAGGTGACCGGCCAGAACGTCGGCCGCGATTGGCGGCGTGAAGGGAATACCGTGATTGTTCCGCTATCGAGTCCGGTCCTGGGCACCGGCACCGGCCTGCTCACCTTCGAGCAGCCGATGAGCGCGCGCGGCGGCGAGCTGACACCGGGTGACGTCCGCCCGCTCGACGTGCAGGCGGAGCGCGGCTATGTCCAAGTAGTCAGCCCGCTTCAGGTGAAATTCCCGAAGCCTGTTAGTGTGGGTCCCTTGCTCGCCATCGATGTGAGCGAGTTGCCCGCGGAGTTCCGGCTGCTCAGCACCGCGCCGACTCTGGCAGCGTGGCAATATACGGCTCGCGATTTCAAGATCGGGATGAAAGTCGAGTGGTTCAATCCCGGTGAAACCGTCGAGCAGGCCATTGATTTCCTCGAACTCACCAGCAAGATCTCACGCGACGGCGAATGGATCACCGATGCCGGATTTTTCGTGAAGTCCCGCGGCCGCAGCGCCTTGCGGACGATTCTGCCCGTCGGTGCGGCATTGTGGGAGGCGAAGGTGAACGGCCAGACGGTGAATGCCCGCGCGGATGGCGATGCCACTTTGATTCCGCTTCCGCTGAAGACGGATCCGAATGAAGCCGTGGAGGTCAGCCTGCGCTACGGCGCCCGCGGCGCGAAGGCCACGGTGGTGAGGCTCGGCGCCCCACGGCTGGAAGCACCGGTAGTCATCGGCGAGTGGAAAGTCACCGGTGATGAGGGCCGGCAACTTGTCCCCCGCGGAGGCACGGCGGAACTGGTAGGCAGCGGCCTGGCTGAAAACGGCTGGAAGTGGCTGGCCAGAAATCCGCGACCTGCCGGAGGATTGATTTTGTTAGGCATCGCCGCGGTGTTCTCCGGGATCTGGGCGACGCCAGGAGTGCCGCGGTTCCTGTCGCTGCTGTTGGGGTTTGCTTTCATCATGGTTGCAGGCGGCATCGGCATCTCAGCCGCGGTCTCCGGTTGGAGGGGCTCGGCGGTTCTCGAATATGCCGTGCCGGTGATGGCGGCCGGAAGCGATGTGGCGGTGGAGATTGGCAACGTGGCCCCGTGGCAAGCGCGAACGGGGTGGGGGACGTGGCTCGTTTTCGCGCTTGGCTCGATGATCGTCCTCCGGGGGTGGTTTATGAGGGACCACTGGTGGAAATCCTGCGGCGTTGCGCTGATAGGCGTGTCGCTTCTTTTAATTCACGGTGGAGCCCCGATCTTCTTTGGGGTCGCGGCACTGGTCGCCTTGATCTGGTGGCTGCCCCGGATCTCCCAGGCAATCCGGGATTTGCGCAAGCCCGGGATCGTCGAGGCGGCAGCCGCACTCGTCATCCTAGCAGGCTTCTCGTGCGATACCGCCCGTGCTGAGAACGCTCCCGCGGCGAAACCGGCCGAGTCGATGATCCATAAACTGGCAAATCCACGGAGGGCGCCTGCACGGGACGCTGGACGTCACGCTGCGGGGCGATGCCGGTGACCGGTTCCTGTTACTGCGAGCGCCTGCCGTGCTTGGGAAATTCGAAGGAGGGGGAATGCGTGTCGTCAAGGACCGGGTCGGGGATGAAGACGCGTATTTCATCATCGCTGAGAAAGCCGGAAGAATGACCGGCAAGGCAAGCTTCGAAATGCCGCTCACCGATCCCGACAAAGGCTGGCTGTTACCCGGTGGTCCCGCGGCCATGCGGCAAGTGACGCTGCGCTGGGACCAGCCCGGCTGGGAGTTTTTCTCACCGGGCGCGGCCAGAATCACGACACTCGATCCGCTCGCCGCCCGTGAAAGTGGCGCGGTAATGATCCTTGGTCCGGCGGATCCCGTTCTGATCCAGGCCCGCCCGAAACAGCGCGACGTCAGCACGGAGGAAACCCGGTTTTTCGCGGAAGTGTCCAATCTCTATCTGCCAAGACCCGGCGTGGTCAATGGCAGGCACCGGGTTTCGATCCGCCCGGCGCAAGGCCGCGTCTCGGCGCTGGTGATGACGGTGCCTGACGGATTCACCGTAAGCGATGTCGTCGATGGACCTGTCGGCTCGTGGCGGTTTTATCCGGACAAGCACGAGCTGCGGGTGCCGGTGGGGCCCGCGCAGGACCGGGCGTTCAACTTCACGATCGAAACCCAGCGTGGCACTGGCACGTTGCCGTTGAATCAGGATCTCGCACCGCTCCGCGTGGCAGGAGCGGCCGGGGAAATCGGTTATCTCGCGCTGGCTTTCGGCGACGAGGCGCAGCCTGAGTCGATCACCGTCCAGGGGCTGTCACGGGTCAATCCCGAGGACTTTGATCAAACCCTGCTGCCACGCGATCCGGAGGGAAATCCGATGGTCCTTCTGCAGAACGCCTTTCGCTATGGTTCGGGTGACGTCTTTGCCCATGTTAGGGTCGCCGCGGTCGCCCCCGAACTGCGGGCGGAATCGTGGCAACTTGTCTCGCTCGGTGACGACCGGCTAGTGGTGTCCACGGACCTCATCGTCACGATCACCCGCTCCGGCGTATTTCGCCTGGCACTCGACGTGCCGGATGGATTGGAAATCGAGACCGCTACCGGCGAGGGGCTGAGCCACTGGACCGAAAGCCAGATGGACGGCAAGCGCGTCGTCACCTTGCACCTGGCCAGCAAGTCCACCGGCAAGCGCACGTTCAACCTGACGATGACCGGACGCCCGCCCGGGGCTCAGGAAAAATGGCAGCCAGGCCTTCAGCAACGCCGTGCGCAGCAACCAGCTCGACGCCGCGTCCGGCGAGGACGCCCGTGTCCAGCTCCGCCAGCTCAAGACCCAGCAGGCGGTGTTAGGTCTCAACACCCGCAGGCAAAAGCTCGCGATCGACAACCGCAGCGCCATTCCGCAAGCCGACAATGCCCAGCTCGACCGGGCGGCCCAGGCGTATCCCGTCCTGCGCGGCGGTTACAACTACGATCCCAAACAGTTCGACCGTTTCCTCGAGGGCAACACCTCCGACGAGAACGCCGCGCTCAAGGAAATCGCCAACCGCATCGTCACCCAGCAGCTCGCCGCCGAGCCCGCGCCGGTAGCGCTCGACATCACGCTGCCGGAGCGGGGCACCGTCCTGACCTTCGGCCGCAGCGTGCAAGTGGACGGCCAGCGCCCGATGTCCATCACGCTCAAACTGAAGCGCAGCGGCAGCGGATTCGCCTGGCTCGCCATCCTCCTCTGTCTGCTGCTAGGTGGTATGTTTGGAGCGAAGCGGCCGGCTCGGAGCAAAGGCTTTGGATCCGACTGAGGCAATCGGGACCTTGTTCCTTGTTGTCCCGACGTCATTTTCCGTGGATGCAGAAGCGCCAGCAAGGTCGTTGCGCCTCAGGGGTTTCCCGAGCCGGGCGGGAAGGGTTTCGCAAGGAATCCCGGGCCACTGTTGGAAAATGCCGAAATAAGCGATTTTCGGGTTGTCAAAGCCCCGGTGGCCGCTCTTACTGCCGCCCCGCCCCCAAGGGTGCAGGAGATCAAGGCCCGATAGCTCAGTCGGTAGAGCAGTGGATTGAAAATTCACGTGTCGGCGGTTCAAATCCGTCTCGGGCCACCTTCCTCCCTCGTTTGGGAATCACAGATTTCAGTGAGTCCCGCGTCGCCGGAAAAAACACACCCGCGCCCGAACACTTGCCGAACGCGGGTGTGAACCCATCTCCATGAAAAATGTTGTGATGGTCATTCTTGGGGGAAGTCCGGCTGGGCGTTCGGCCTCAGTTGCAACCTCAGGCCGTTGCCGTTGAAATGGGTGTCGAGATTGAGGCTTTGCACGCGTTGGCGCACGTCGTCAGGAGCTGCTGCCCGGTCCTGGGCGGTGTCCCACGGGCCGCTCCAAGTGACGTTGTCCTGCTGGTCGCGGATGGTGACTTCCTTGCCGCCGTCCTTGGATTTCACTTCGACGCTGCCCTGCTGGTCCTTCATTCTAACCGTGGCCCCGCCCTGGATCTGTGGCTGGCCGTTGCCGGCTTCCGGTTGGAGCAAGCCTTTGCCCATGCCGTCTTCCATGCGCTTCTTGAGATCGCGCAGGGCTTCTTTCATCTGGGGGGCTATTTGCAGCCCGTTATCTCCCAGCTTGAGATCCATTTCGCCGAGATTGCCTTCGATGGCCTGGCGGATGCGGTCGGCGAGTTCCTTGGGCAGGCCTTCGAGATTGCGCGGATCGAGGGGTTGTGGCTCCATGGCGGCAATCGCGGCGGGCCTGACGCCCAAGGCGACCTCGAGCTTGGTTTGCTTGCCCTTGTGGATGAGATCGATGGTGACGGTGTCGCCGGGCTGGTGAGTCGCGATTTGATTTGAAATCGCCTCAGGCGATCCGATTTCCCGGCCGGCGACGCGGAGGATCACGTCGTTGGCGGTGATCCCGGATTGGTCGGCCGGGCCGCCGGGCACCAATGATCTAACCAGCACTCCTTCGCCGGGTTTTAGATCGAGATGGCCGGCGAGCATTTCCGGGACATCGCCGGAGACCACGCCGAGGAAGGCGGCTTGTGCCTGGGGCGCGGGCATTGCTTCGGCCTGGAGTTTGATCTCTGGCAGCTTGCCGTCCTTTTGTTCCGCGACGGCTGGCGGCGGCGCGTCGTCCGCCGGCGCTTCGAGAGCGAAGGCAGGCATGGCCAGGGCGGCAAGTCCGGCGGTTACGAATTGAAATGAGTGAGTCTTCATGGCTTATGAATTTGAATCGGAGGCGTTCCGGATTTTTGTTTGAAAATTTCCGGCTCAATCGGTCTTCGCGGGGACCAGCATGTATTCGACCCGCGGCTGTTCGACCTGGAAGGTTCTTCCGTTAGTGTCTTTGAGCGTGAGTAGGTCTTTGTAAACCACGCGGACGACGGTGTGCGGCTGGTTGTTGGATTTCCAGACAACCCCCTCATCGTGGACTTCACTCAGCCCGCGGTTGAAACTGGCAGGAACTAGATTCGGATTGGCGGGAGCCGTGACCGGCGGCGATGTCACGGCGACTTGGCGGGTTGGATTCACAGGGGCCTTTCCAGCGGGAATCATCAGCGCGGTGATGGCGCCAATCAACGCCACGGCTGCGGCCGCGCCCCAGATCGGGCGGGGCTGGCGCGCGCGGACGGCCGCTTTCGGGAACAGCAGGATCTTTCCGTCCACAGGGAAGGGGACTTCGCTGAGGATGGATTCCAGGCTGGCCGTGAAGCGCGGTGAGAGCCTGGCCGGTGAAGATTCGCGGAGAAGCTCCTCAAAACGGATTTCTCCGGGACTGAGCCGGGTAAGCGTTCCGTCGGCGGCGGCTTCAAGCCGGGCGAGCAAGGCTTCGTCGAGAGTGGCCGCATGGAGGTCGCGAAGTTCCGCCTCGAGGGATGGCTGGTCAGGTGTCATGACGGCTTGCTGTATGAAGTTAGATCGAAAGGTCGCCGCGGCGGCGGGCGTTGGCCAGGTTGCGCTTGAGAGCTTCAAGTCCATAGCGATACCGGGAGGCCGCCGTGTTTTGGGAAATTCCGAGAATTTCACCGATCTCGGCGAAGGTGCGCTCGCCCCAGATTTTCATGGTGATGACCTCGGCGAATTTCGGAGGCAGTTCCTTGAGGCTTTTTTCGAGCTGGTCGCGGGTTTCGTCGTCCGAGGAATCGCTCTCGAACCATGGATTGAACGCGTCGAACTGGCCGGTCTCGGCATCGGCGCCGACGTTGTCCTCGCGGCGTTTGCGGCGGTCGTCGCGGCGGCTCAAGTCGATGGCGAGGCGGCGGATGGTCGTGTAAAGATACGGTTGCCATGCCTCTTGGCCGCCGACGAATTCGCCCGAGCGGACTTTTTCCACCAGCTTGACGAGAGCGTCCTGGAAGACGTCTTCCGCATCTCCATGGGAGCGGGTTTGCTGGCAGGCGAAGAGTAACAGCTTCGGGCCGTGTTCTTTAATCCACTCACGCCAAGCGGAAGCGGCGGGCGATGCTTCGGAGACCGCAGTTAGGGATGCCATGGGGGTGTCTTCGTCCATACGAGCGGAGCAGGTTGCGGGATTTTTCTCCCGGTTTTCCATATTAAACCCGGCTCAGGGCCGGATCAAGACTTCCATCCGGCGAGCTTGCAGGCGCGCTTGAAATGAAGCGGATCGACCGGGTTGATCGAGAGCCGGGAGCCGCGCTGGCAGACCATCATTTCCGAAAGCACGGGGTCCGCCTTGATCGCTTCGAGTGTCAGCATTTCAGGAAATTTTCCGACGAATTCGAAATCGGTGAGCCACCAACGGGGATTTTCCGGTTTGGACTTGGGGTCGTGATATTCGCTCTTTTCGTCGAACTGCGTGGGGTCCGGGTAGGGCGATCCGACGACGCGTGCGACGCCGGTCACGCCGGGCGGCTTGGCGTTCGAGTGATAAAACAGGGCGAGGTCGCCAGGTTTCATTTCCTTCCACATGAAGTTCCGTGCCTGATAGTTGCGGACGCCGCTCCACGGCTCGCGCTTGACCTTGGCGAGGTCGTCGATGCCGAAAACGTCGGGCTCGGATTTGATCAACCAGTGGCGCATGACGATCAGGCGATGGCTTTGAGCAGGCCCGGATGAGGTGCGGGCAGGGGAAGGTGCTCGGGTCCGAGTTCGAGGCCGCGGGCGGCGCGGACGTCGGCCTCGATTGCTTCAAGCACATCGAGTTCCGGGCGGAAATTCGCGGCATGATAGGAGCTGCGGACGAGCGGGCCGCTGGCGACGTGGCGGAATCCTTTGGCGAGCGCGATGGCTTTGTATTCGTCGAAAGCATCGGGCGTGATGTATTCGACGACCGGAAGATGCTTCTGAGTCGGGCGCAAATACTGGCCCATCGTAAGGACAGTGACGTCGTGGGCGAGCAGGTCGTCCATGGCGCGGAGGATTTCCTCGTGGCGCTCGCCGAGGCCGAGCATGACGCCGCTTTTGGTGGCGACCTTGCCGTTGACCATGGTTTTTGCCTTTTTCAAAACGGTGAGGCTGCGCTGGTATTGGGCGCGCGAACGGACGAGCGGAGTGAGGCGCTCGACGGTTTCGAGGTTGTGGTTGAAAATGTGCGGACGGGCTTCCATCACCATGGCGAGCGCCCAGTCGCGGTCGTTGAAATCCGGCACGAGCACCTCGATGATGATCTCCGGATTCGTTTGGCGGACGGCTTCGATGGTTTGCTTGAAATGCTCGGCCCCGCCATCGCGCAGGTCGTCGCGGGCGACGGCGGTGATGACGACGTGGCGCAAATTCATCCGGCGGGTGGCCTCGGCGACGCGTTGCGGTTCGTCGGATTCGAGCGCGTCGGGCTTAGCGGTTTTGACGGCGCAGAATCCACAGGCGCGGGTGCATTTGTCGCCGGCGATCATGAAAGTGGCGGTGCCTTGGCCCCAGCATTCCCAGCGGTTAGGGCACTGCGCTTCCTCGCACACGGTGACCAGTTTCAAGTCGGTGATCAGCGACTTGGTGGACCAGAACGCCGGGTTGTTCGGCAAGCGGACTTTGATCCAGTCCGGCTTCTTGTCCCGGTGCAAAGTCGGATCCATCTTCATTTTCGGCCCACAGCTGCTCATTTCGGCGGGAGGCTAGCCCTGCGGATGGCGGCGGGGAAGCGGAAAGTGGCTGGCTTTGCGCTTGGCGACGGCGGGCGGGCGTTCACACTCCCGCCAGTGAATTCAGCGCCTCTTGGATTTTTCGACTCGGGTGTCGGCGGTTTGACCGTCGTCCGGGCTGTGCAGGAACTTTTGCCGGCGGAAAATATTTTGTATCTCGGCGATACCGCCCGGCTGCCATACGGCTCGAAAAGCCCCGAAACCATCCGCCAGTTCGCGGACGAGGACGTGCGGTTCCTGATCTCTCGCGGGGTGAAAGCCATCGTCGTCGCCTGCAACACCGCGACCGCGCACGCCTTACCGAGTTTGCATGAGAAATACCGGATTCCCATTCTCGGCGTGATCGAGCCGGGCGTGGAAGCCGCGCTCGCCTGCCCGAATGCCGAGCGCATCGGCATCATCGCGACCCGCGGGACGATCCGCTCCCACGCCTACCAACATGCGCTCGCGCTGCGAAAAACCGGCCTGATGATCCATGGTCAGGCGACTCCGCTGTTGGTTCCGTTGATCGAGGAAAACTGGATCGACCACCCGGCGACGCGGCAGGTTTTGAAGACTTATTTGGACCCGCTGGTGGAGAAGGGAATCGATACGTTGATGCTCGCCTGCACCCATTATCCGCTGCTGATCCCTGTTTTGCAGCAGCTCTTGCCGGCGGACGTGCGCCTCGTGGACTCCGCGACGACTTGTGCCGAGCATTTGAAAAAGGAACTCACGCGGCTGGATTTGCTAGAACCGACAGACCGCGATGGCGCGCTGGAACTCCATTTGACCGACCTTTCCGAGGAGTTCGAGTTGCTGGCCCGCCAGTTTCTCAAGAAATCTCCCGGCCGCATTCACCGGGCGGTTCTCGGGATTTAGTCAGACACGTTGCCGTCGTTCACGCGGAAACGGCCGAGTCCGCCGAGCTGCGGCGTTTCCCGCATCCAGTCGAGGTGCGTGGTGGTGATCCATTTCTGCGCGAGCGGCGGAAGGTGGTTCATCAGCGCGTTGCGGCGGCCGGGATCGAGCTCGCCGAAGATGTCGTCCATCAGGTAGATCGGCAGTTTTCCGCCGCGGCGCTCGAGCAATTTCCCCTGCGCGAGTTTTAGGGCGAGCGCGAGTGTGCGCTGCTGGCCCTCGCTGGCGAAATCGGCGGCGGGCATGCCGTGGATTCGCAGGTCCAGTTCGTCGCGGTGCGGGCCGACGACCGCCTGACGCAAGCGGGTTTCGCGTTCGCGGGCTTGCAGCATCGACTCCCGCAAATCCGGGCCACTGGCGGGGAGGTAATTCAGCGTCAACGGCTCGTCCTTGCCGCTAACCGCCCGCTGCGCCTCGGCGGCAAGCGGGGCGAGTTCCTCGATCAAGCGCGCGCGCGCCTCCATCAACACGCTGCCGTGCTCGACCAGGATATCCTCGTAGGATAAAATTTCCGCGTCGCGGGGCCGGCTCTCCTTGAGCAGCAAATTCTTTGCCCGCAAGGCCCGGCGGTAGCGCGACCACGAACGGCGGTAAGCGGGATCGATTTGCGCGCCGAGGA